>VXRC01000005.1 GCA_009838645.1 Gemmatimonadota bacterium
CCCGAAGGTCCGCAAGGTCCCAAGGGTGACCAAGGTGATCAGGGTGATCAGGGTGCTCAGGGTCCCGCCGGTCCCGAAGGCCCCGCCGGTTCCGAAGGTCCGCAAGGTCCCAAGGGTGACCAAGGTGATCAGGGTGATCAGGGCCCCGCCGGTCCCGAAGGTCCCGCCGGTCCCGAAGGTCCTGCCGGCCCCGAAGGCCCGCAAGGTCCCGAAGGCCCGCAAGGTCCCGAAGGTCCGCAAGGTCCCGAAGGTCCGCAAGGTCCTGAAGGTCCGCAAGGTCCTCAGGGCGAGGGCGTCGACACGGATCAGATAATCGATAGCGGCGTGCTGTCCGACATTCATCACATCAAGTTGGTCCAGGATGGCGATATGGATATGACCGCCGTGTATGACGCACCTGACTACGACCTCAGGGAAGGTACGGAAAACACCCTGGATCTGATCATGGCAGTGGGCGATATGACCACTATCGCCGCGAAAGCCGCCAGCCAGGACGGGTCGGTCCTTTCCGTCGACTTCGCCTTTGCGTCCGACTCCGAAGCTGTTTCGGCAGAAGGAGGTATGATCGAGGCCGTAGCGCCAACCACCGGCGCAATGATCACCATCACGGCCGTGGGCAGAGGCGTGGAGATCGAGTTGATGGTCAATGTGCTCGATGAAATCAAGCGGATCGAGTTTGCTTCGGGCCAGGCAACCTCATATGTGCTACCGGTCGGCGGTTCGATCGACTTGATGACGCCCGTCGCCTATGATGCCGAAGAGGACGGAGAAATGATCGCCGGCGCCGAAGCGCAAATCGTCTGGGTGAGTTCCGCACCCGACGTGGTCAGCGTGGACGGCAACACCATAACGGCGGAAAGCACTGGCAAGGCCGAAATCAGGGCCATGGGTCAGGGGATTAAGTCCAAGGCCAAGATCATGGTCACCGTTGCCGGCGGTACAGGAGTCATCAGGTACGTGATGAATCCATACCCGTCCAGTGCTGCCGACCGTACAAGGGCCCTGACGCTTGCCGTGGAGGACGATCCGGACACCGCAGACGAGGATGAAACGGTGGCGAGATCAGTTGAGCCTGCCACGAACATCGTGCTTGAAATCCAGGTTCTGGAGGTCGGTCCTGACGGTAGGACTTCGAACAATGATGATACCTTGACGGCGACCGTCCGTAGCCAGAACCCGGACGTGATTACCATTCCCGAAGGTCAGAACCCGGTAGTGATATCTAACGCTCTGGGGACAATTACCATCCAAACCGATGAGGAGTGGATTGTTGGTCACGGAACGGCCTACCTGGTGGTTTCGATTCCCGGCGCCGAGGATCTGCCGCTGGCTCCGATCATGATCAACGCACCCTGAACCGTCGTTTCAGGTCGCATAACCGTTCACCAGGTTCGGGATAATCCGGGCCCGTAGCCAGGGTGCTGGCAGAATCCTGGAAGTACCGTAAAAGTTCTGGGGTGTCGCCCGGGATTATCCAAAATGAGGTCAGGATCCTCTCTTGAGGATCAGCCTTCGCGGAAACCTCATGCATTTGTATCAGGCACCCTGAAACACCTTCCCGTTCGCCCTGAGTAGGAGCTACGGCCACTGAAAGGGGCGAACGGCCTGACATCAAAAGCCCCGGCAGTCTGTCGTGCTGGGGCTTTTTCTTTGCAGGATGTGCTACATTCGGCGTTACAGACTGGAGCGTGGCAAGCAGGAAGGTGAGCCCAACCCGCCGTTCGCTGATTTCGTTCCGCGCTTATCCCCCCGGGGAACCGTACCGCTCCAGGGTCATCACTCCGTCGCACAACAGGCCATAGGTGTCGTGCTGTAGCCAGTCCCCCAGGTTGATGTAGACCTTGTCCTCCCTGTGCTGCAGAGTCGGGCAGTGGTTGTGCCCGAAGACCACCGCGTCGTAACCCTTATCGAGTAGTGAGAAGGCCAGGTCCCGGTAAGCTTCCCGCGGGTCCCACGTCGTGGGTGTGCCGTGGCGCCTGCTCAGCCGCGAGGCCAGGCGGCCGATCCTGAAGCCGCAGTCCGGGTGAATCAGCTGAAACAGGCGGATGCTGAAGGCGCTGTGCATGATCTTCGAAAGCAGGCGGTATCCAAGGTCCCTGGATATGAGGCCGTGGCCGTGGGCGATATGTATCCTCCGGCCGTGATGGGTTACAGTCAGCGGTCCCTCGGCCGTTTCCACCCCGACCTGCTCGTCCAGGAAGGTCCCCAGCCAGAAGTCGTGGTTTCCGGCGAGGTAGGTGACCCGGACGCCGCTTTCAACCAGCGAGCTCAGTGCGTGCAGCACCGTGTAGTGCTGGCGCGGTACCACGGTGCGGTACTCGAACCAGAAATCGAACAGATCGCCCACGATGTACAGATGACCGGCCCGGCCCCTGAGACTTCGCAGGAAGTCCAGCAACCGATCTCTTCTACGTTCTTCCGCCGCATAATCGTCGGTGCCGAGGTGGGCGTCGGAAATGAAGTAGACGGGTTTAAGACTCATATCAGGCACCAGGTCCGAAAAAGGCTGGCAAACGCCGGTTTTCCGGGGATCCAGGGGGATAACTTTGGATTGACAATTCGCCGTGCGCGCGTTAATTAAAATACATTAGGGCATATATTTAACTAACGAAATCTTTGGTCGCAATCGCAGTGCGCGAACACCCCGGCCCGGACGCGTCGGCGTGGTGAACCGGAGAAGGGAACGGATGGCGAGAAAGAAGCTGTCGTCGTTGACGGACCTGGAAATCGATATCATGAACGTCGTCTGGCGGCTGGGACGGGCAACGGTGCGCCAGATCGTCGATTCGCTACGAAACCAGCGTCCCCTGGCGTATACCACGGTGCAGACGGTCCTGTCCATACTCACGCAGAAGGGCGTCGTCCGGTATACCCGCGAAGGCCGGGCCTATGTCTACACCGCCATTCTGAAACCCGAGGGCGTGCGCCGTGAAACCGTCCGGGCCGTCGTGGACAAGCTGTTCGCCGGATCGCCGCAGTCTCTGGTGCTGCACCTGATCGAATCGGACGCGTTGACCGCGGAAGAAGCCGAGAGCCTGCGCAAACTGCTGGACCGGTTGGCTTTGGAGACGTCGGACACCCCGGAGACGAAGCCGGAGGCATCGGATGATTGATTCCGTCCACGCCATAAGCCTCTTCGAACGGTTTGGCCGGCAGGTCGTGGACCTGTTGTGGCTTCCGAGCCTGGAAGCGTTGCTTCTGGGCGTCCTGGTCTGGGTGCTGCTGTTCGTGAACCCGGGATGCCCGGCCAGGATACGGCACTTCCTCTGGCTGCTGGTGCTGGCCAAGCCGCTGCTGACCCTCGTGCTGCCCTGGCATGGACCGTTCGAAATCCCGTGGGCGTCGATGGCAAGCCATGGTGTGCCTGCCACGGGCGGTCACAGCGCCCTGGCATCCGTAGTCTACGCCGTCGCGGGTCTGGTCTGGATGGGTTTCGCCGGTTTCGGCCTCTACCGCATCGGTTCATCGGTCATCACCATGACCCGGAGAAGGCGGCGGTCCGTCCCGGTCGCCGTCCCCCGGGTAGCCGCGCTATTCGACCGGTGCCTGGCCGAATCGGGCTTGAAACGCAAAGTGGCCCTGCGGGTCTCCGACGAGTTCGAGGTACCCGTCCTGATCGCCGCCGGGCGCCCCGCCGTCGTGATCCCCTCCTGGTGCATCCTGGAGCTTTCCAGCGCGGAACTCAGGCAGGTCCTGCTTCATGAACTGGCCCATTATGCCCGGCGGGACCACCTTACGGTCTTCCTGATCCAGTTCAGCAGGTTCTTTTTCTTCTTCCACCCGGCGGTATGGTACGCCGCGTATCGTGCCGGGATCGAGGCGGAGCGGGCCTGCGACGCGAACGTCGTGCGTGTTTCCAGGCAACCGGAGCGTTATGCGTCCACCCTGTTGAAGGTAGCCACGGGCAGGGTCCGGACGCACTGGCAGGCCGCCCTCGAACTGGCGCGGTCGGCCTCCATGGCGGCCCAGCGTATCCGGGACGTGCTCGGTTCGACGGTGAACCGGAAGGACCGTGCCTTCTTCCCGTTGCTCGCCGCCGGTATCTGCTCGCTGATCGCGGTCATGCCCCTGTTGCGGCCGGCGGTCGAAACCCCCGGAGACGCGACCGTACCGCCTCGGACGAGCATGCCCGGCGAACCGGCGGTTCCCGTCCGGATCGATACGGTGCCCGGTACGCAGCATCACGAAGATCCGGGTCCCGAGACGCAGGTCGCGCGGGCGGCAGACGCACCTCAAGCGCCGATCCGTCCAGCCATTCGCCGGACCATGGTAGACGGCCGGCCCGCGCCGCGCCGGTCCATGGCCGTCATGATGCAAAAACCGGCTGTCCGTCCCCCGGACGGGAAATTCGGATCCACGGAGCGCGAACGGATCAACCCCGCTGCGCTCGGACATGCCGCCGCCCCGGTCATCCCGGCTCGGACCCTGTCTGCGGGCAACCAGGTCAGGCAGGGACGGATCGAGGTGCAGGGCGTGGGCCGGACCGGCAATGAGCTGTTCGATCCCGGTACGGTCTCCCTGAGCGCCGGCTATTTCATTACTCCGACCCACCAGTTCGGCGGCGTGTTTTCCATTCGAAGGCCCAACGATACGGAAGCCTTTGACAATACACAGCGGTCCTCCGGCGCCCCGTACGGCGGTTCCCTCCTTCGAGCCCGGAGGCTGGCCGGTTTCGGTTCCTCGTCGGCGCAAGGGACGGTGATTGAGACCTCCGATGAAGAGCAGGCCGAACGGATCACCCGGATCGGCGCCTTCTACCGGTACAATCTGCTCGTTCCGGGCGATTCCTTCACGCCTTTCTTCGGATGGGGCGCCGGCATGGAGATCAGGCCGCAGAACCGGAACATGACCATCATCGACGCCGGGGTCGGGCTGCGATACTTCTGGGAACGGCACGTCGCCGTGGTCGTACAGGCATCCTACCGGAAGGAACTGGATGTCATCTCTCGTCCTTACCCGGAGATGACACTGGGCTTTTCCGCGATCTTCTAGCTTCTTCCTTCTTCCACATGGCCATCTGAATCTTTATCAAATGGATCATCATCCCCGAAGAGCGGCCCCGGCGCTCATCATCGCCGGCGGCGCGGGAGTGCGCCTTCAGGCCGTCACCGGTCCGGTGCCCAAACCCCTGTTGAAGCTGTGCGGCGTACCGTTGATCAAGCGGATCATACTGACGGCCGCGCGGGCCGGCGTAACGCGGTTCGTGATCGTAACGGGGTACGAGGCCGACCGGTTTCACGAGGTCCTTTCAAACGATCCCGGTCTGGACGCCCTCGAGATCGAATGGGTCCACAATGAACGATGGCATCTGCCCAACGGGGTTTCCGCCCTGGCCGCCCGCTCCCGCCTGGCGGAACCGTTCGTGCTGCTCATGGCCGATCACCTCTTCGAGCAACGGACGCTGGAGCGTCTGCTCGAGGAACCGGTGACCGATGGGGAGTGCCTGCTCGCCGTCGACCGGAAAATCGACCGCGTGTACGACGTGGACGACGCGACCAAGGTCGAAGTGCACGGGGATAAGGTGGTGCGCATCGATAAGGAACTGCAAGCGTTCAACGCGGTCGACACCGGCATGTTCCTCTGTACGCCGGCCCTGTTCGACGCCCTCGATACCGTGGAAGGACCGGAGGGCTGCGCGTTGAGCGACGGCATCCGGGCGCTTGCCGCGGAAGGGCGGATGCGCGCCTTCGACGTGGGCGATGGTTACTGGCAGGACGTGGATACGCCCGAGATGCTGGCCCATGGCGAAAAGGCCCTGCTGGGTCGCCTGGTAAAACCCACCGACGGCTGGGTGTCCCGGCATATCAACCGGCCGGTTTCGACCCGCATCAGCCGGTGGCTGGTCCGGACGCCGGTCACTCCGAACATGGTGACCCTGGCCACATTCCTTACCGGCCTGGCCGGGGCGTGGTCCGTGCTGGACGGCACCTACTGGCCGGTGCTGCTGGGCGCGCTGCTGTTCCAGGTTTCGTCCATCCTCGACGGCTGCGACGGGGAAGTGGCGGTGCTGACCTTCCGCGAATCGAAATACGGCTCGTGGCTCGACACGATCACGGACAACCTGACCTACCTGGCGTTCTTCGCGGCCGTGGTCTGGGCCTACGCGGGCGGCTCCGGGGAAACGGTAATCCGGACCCTCGGCCTGGGATCCGTCGCCGTGGTGGCCGTCTCGATTCTCGTGATGTACTACTATCTGCTGCAGACCGGGGGGAGCGGCAGCCTTGTCCGGTTCAACCGGGCCTTCGAAGAGCACGCCGTCGGGCGACGGCGCCACCTCTTCTCCAGGCTGCTCAACCTGTTCAGGATGATGGCCAAACGGGATTTCTTTACCATGCTGCTGCTGTGCTTCGCCGCCCTCGACCTGCTGAACTGGATGTTCTGGACCGTTACGGCCGGCGGCCTGGCCATGGGCCTGGCCATATTCATTTCGACGGGAAGGCTGCTGGCGCGTGACCGGGCGGTGGCCGGGGACATGCGCTCATGAGCGGGTTGCTGGACCGTGCAAGGGGACTCTTCGCCCTCCGGCTCAGGAAGGACTTCAACTTCCGCAGGGCCCAGGAAACGGTCCCCGCGTTACGCTGGCTGAAGCCGCGCAAAGGCGAGCGTATTCTCGATATCGGCTGCGGAGAAGGGACCTATGACTACCGGGTCGCCCTACGGGGCGCCCGGGTGTTCGGTTTCGACCTGGACCGGAACCAGTTGCGCCGTGCCCAGGTCCACCACAAGACGCCCTTCACGGGTTTCGTCTGTGCCCATTCGGACGCGTTCCCCCTTCGGTCGGGGCAGTTCGACACGGTCATGAGCCTGTGTGTCTTCGAGCACCTGCCGGACGACAGGCAGACGCTGCGTGAGATGTGGCGCGTGTTGCGGCCCGGGGGGCGCATCCTGCTGACGCTGGACAGCCTGAGCCTCGAGGAGATCGGCGAGCCCTGGCGCGACGAGCACCGGAAGCGCCACAGCGTCCTGCAATTCTATACGCACCCGTCGGTCGGCTCGTTGCTGGAAGCCTGTGGATTCAGACTGATCAGGCACCGGTACCTGCTTCGTTCCCGGCTGGACCTGGCGTTGATCCGGCTGAGCTACGCCACGGAGCGCATGCACGCGGTCCCGGCGGCGGTGATCCGGTTGGGACTGGTATCGGCCGGCAGGATGATATCCGCGGTCTTCAACCTGTTCACCGGGAATCAACGGGGATGGACCCTGTTGATCGAAGCGGACAGGATGACCCCCGGTCCGGCGAATCCCCCATCATGACACGTACCCAGGAGCAACCGGCTCCGGCCCGGTCCCGGTCCGACGCATCGACGATCGCCCGGGGCGCGGCCGTCAATTTCATTGGAACGGTAGCGCGGCTGATCAAGTCCGTGTCGTTCATCGTCCTAACGCGGCTGTTCGGCGCCGAGATCTTCGGTCTGTACATGCTCGGGTGGACGATCGTGGACCTCGTGTCGAAGGTCGGCCAGTTCTCGCTGGACAAGGGGCTGGTCAATTTCATCCCGCGCATGCGCGAGGACGGGGAAACGGAGGCCATCCACCGGACCATCGCGCAGGCCCTGGGCGTGGGCCTGCTGCTGAGCGCGGGGGTCGGCGCCGCGCTCTATGCCGGTGCGGCCCCACTGGCGGACGGCCTGCTCGACAAGCCCCGGCTTGCCGGCATGCTGCGGCTGCTGGCGGTCGGCCTGCCGCTCATCGCCCTGACCCAGATCATCCTGGGCGTCACCCGGGCGCACAAGGTCATGAAGTACGACGCCATGGTCCGGGGCGCGGTCGAGCCGCTGGTGCTGTTCGGAGCGGCCTGTGTCCTGTTCTACGCGGGGTGGCGCACCTACGGCATCGCCGCGGCCCACCTGGCCGCGCTGGCCTGCGGCCTGCTATACGCCGTTTACGTGTTCACCCGATTCTATTCCTGGCGGGCCTGTCTCGCCCACCTGCGCGCACTGCGGGCCGTCACACCGCTGACCCGCTTCTCGCTCCCGGTTATGGGCTATGAACTGGTCTACATGTTCATGATCCGCCTGGACGTGCTCATGGTCGGCTACTTTCTGCCGGCCGCACAGGTGGGCGTTTACGTGATCGCGGTCGAAATCGCCCTGGTGACCAAGAAAGTCCGGCAGTGGTTCGACCCCGTTTTCAGTCCCATCGTGGCCGAACTGAATCACCGCAACGACCTGCGGCGGCTGGAGCTCAATCTGCGGCTGGTCACCCGGTGGGTGCTGACCATCGGCCTGGCGTTCCTCTGCGTGGTGTCGCTGGTCGGAAATGAATTGCTTGGACTTTTCGGACCCGAATTCGTTGCGGGATTCATGACGATGGTCGTCCTGGCCATGAGCCAGGTCGTCTACGCCGCCATGGGTTCGGGCGATACCGTGCTCATCATGTCGGGCCGGCCCTGGCTGAATCTCGTGAACACCGTCGCGGTCGTGGTGGTCAATTTCGTCCTGAACCTGTGGCTGATACCGGCCCTGGGCATCCTGGGCGCAGCCCTGGGAACGCTGGCGGCGTTCGGACTGTTGACGCTGATCCGCCTGGCCGAAGTGTATCACCTGTTCCGGATCCTTCCCCTGTCCTGGCGCATCCTGAAGCCATGCGCCGCGGCGGTCCCCGCCTTCGCGTGCGCATACCTGGCGGGCGTCTACGCGACTGATATCCCGTGGCTTCGCATGGCCGCGCTGCCCACGATCTTCCTGGCCGCCTACCTGGGCGTACTGGGTCTCCTGGGGTTGGAGGAGGATGACCGGGTCGCCCTTCGGCGCTTGCGCGGACGGGGCGGACCATGAGATTCAGCGTAATCCTGTTCGCGGATACGGAATCCCTGGCGGCCGGCGCCGGCCGGTCGATTTACGGCATTTCGTTGCTGGAGCGGCACCTCCGGGTCTTCGCTTCCCTGGGGGCCGGGCAGGTCACGGTTGTCGGACCTTCGCCCGGGCGGGGATCGAATATCCGGGTCGACGGATTCGACGATCGCTGGTACCGGGAACTGGACGCCGTCGATTACGTACGTACGGACGAAAGCCCCACCCTGTGGCTGCCCGGGAAAGACGAAACGGCCCTGGTCATGGAGGCCGGTCACCTGTACGATCCTCGGGTTCTACGGGCAATGATCGACGAAGGCCCGATCCGGAGAGCCGTGGACCCGGCGGTCAGGGAATCCTGCAGGCTGCTGGTGGCGGACTCGGACTTCCTTGCAGGACTCGCGTCGTCCTGGACCGGCTCGGAGTCGTTGTGGTCCGCGCTGGACTCGGCGCAGGAATCGACCTGTCCGGTATTCGACCTGCGCGAAATGGATCCCTATATCGTGGATCTGCGCCGTAGCCTGCCCCCCTGGTGGCTGGTCGTCGATTCGGACCTGAAGATCCGCCGGGCGGAAGCCCTGCTGACCGACGCCGCACAGAAGGGTACGCTGGATTTTCCCGCGGAGTTTATCCATCCGCCCCTGGAAAACCTGATTACGAAATGGATTTCGGCCAGTACTGTGACGCCGAACCAGGTAACCTCCCTCTCCGTACTGCTCGCCTTTCTGACCACCGGTCTTCTGGCCGCGGGGCAGATGGGCACGGGATACCTCGCCGCCGGACTGGTGATCGCCTTCATCGTCGGGGTGCTGGACGGTGTCGACGGCAAGTTGGCCCGCGTGACGGTGCGGTGCACCCGGTTCGGGGACCGTTTCGAACATATCCTGGACGTAGTCTGGGAACTGACCTGGTACTGGGCACTGGGGTGGATGCTCAGCGCCGGCGGCGAGGTGGTCGGTCCCTTTGTGCTCGCCACGGTGATCACGTTCTTTTATCTGCTTGACAAGGCGGCCACGGGGATGTTCAAGTCCAGGCAGGGCATAGAACTGTTTGACTACGCGCCCGTGGATCGCTTCTTTCGCCGTATCGGCGCCCGGCGCAATACGAATGTCCTGGTGCTGCTGGCGGGTATGGCCGTCGGCATGCCGGAGGAAGCGTTCACCTGCGTGGCGATCTGGACGGTAATCACGGCGGCGTTCCATTGGACGCGGGCGATCTGGCTACTGTCGCAACCGTCGCCTGCCGACAGGTCCTGATTCCGCCGGTCGAGAGAACGAAGGGAACCGGGTACGCTCGCCGGATGTGCCACTTCCGTGCATGGAGCGGCCATCGCTATTTGTTGGATCAATAGGTGGGCGGGCGCGTTTAATATACTTGAGAAAGGGCGCATTTTCGATTACGGTGGGTCGTCGCATGAGGCGAGTCGGCGATTACGGCGACCACAGTGAGTCGGCGACTACATTGATTATGGCGGGTCGGCGACCACAGTTATCACGGCGCGTCGACCCGTACGGTGTGAAGACCCCTGCGAGAAGCGGAGGCATCGTGTTTCGTGTTCTGGCCCACATCCTGGCGGTATCGCTGATTGCGGGGCCGGTATTCGCGCATGGTCCGGGAGGATCCGACCAGGCCGACCAGGATAACCAGGCCGTCCAGGCCGACCAGGCCGCCCAGGCCGCCCAGGCCGTCCGGATGACGCTGGAACAATGCGTCGACCGGGCGTTGCGGGTCAGCCCGGATATCGAACAGGCGATCCTTACCGTCGAAGGCCTGGAAGCCAGGTTGAGCGAAGCGAGATTCGCGGGCATCACGCCCCGGTTGCAGTGGACCAATATCTTCGGTCCCGCGCCGGGCATAGAAGGCGATACGGAAGAGATCGAGACCATCCGGAGCGACTTGACCGATCTGGGCGTTTTCTCACGCACGCAGATCGAACTGGTCCAGCCGCTGTACACCTTCGGGAAGCTCAGCAACGCGAAGAAGGCGGCCGGATACGGTCTCGAAGCGGGCGAGGCAGCCGTGGAATCCCGTAAGTTCGAGGTGGCGTTCCAGGTGAAGAAGTTGTTCTATGGACTCGTACTGGCGGGGGAACTCAGGGACATCATCCTGGATAGCGTAGAAAAGGTACAGGAGGCCCGGGACCGCGTAAACGAGATGATCGAGGAGGACTCGGAAGACGTCGGCCAGAACGACCTGTTGAAAATCGATGTCTTCGAATTCGAAGTGCAGCAGAGCCGGGCGCGGACCGAGAAGTCGATCGAAATGGGGAAGGCGGCGCTGAAGACCCTACTCGAAATAGACCGCTCCGTTGATTTCGATATCGTCCATAGGGCCGCGGAGATCGAAACGGCGGACCTCGAAGAACTGGACGTTTATATAGAACGGGCGAAGAACCGGCGGTACGACATCCGGCAGCTGAGGGCCGGAGTGCTGGCCCGCCGGGCGCTGCTGAAGGTGGCCAGGAGCGACTTCTACCCCCAGATCGCCCTGGCGGGATCGCTCCAGTGGGGCATCGCACCGCACAGGCCGGAGCTCGACAATCCTTTTCTCAGGGACGAGTTCAATTTCCTTCGCGGCGGCGCCGTAATTACCTTGCGCCAGAACTTCAATTTCGGCCTGACCCGCGCGAAGTACCTAGCCCGGAAGGTGGAACTGGAAGCGCTGGTGAGCAAGGAATCCCAGGCGATGAGCGCCGTCGCGCTGCAGGTGGAGCAGACCTACCGCGACGTGATTGAGGCCCGTACCAACGTAGTCAACAGCGACCGGGCCCTTCGCTCCGCCAGGGCATGGCTGACATCGGCTCAACTGGGTTTCGACGTTACCGGAGACAGTTCGGAACTGCTGGATGCGTTTACCGCGCATGCGAAGATGCAACAGGCGCACCGGCAGTCGATGTACCAGTACCGGGTTTCGTTGGCCGAACTCGATCATGTGACCGGCAACGGGATTTACAATGGACGGCGCTGATCACGGTGCCGCGTTGAAGCACGGAACGGAGGATGGGAATGAACCATAGGCGTGGGGAGACGGACATGGGACGTGGTATATCGGCGGGCAAGGCGCGGGGCACGCCGGCAGGAAAGCCTCGTGGTTGGCCGTCCGGCAGGGCCTTCGGTTTGCTGGCAGGCGCCGGCCTGCTGATCTGCGCCGCGTTCATCGATCCGCCTTCCGTCCTTCGCACGGACACGGATCCACAGGTGCTGACGGCCCGGGAATCCAGGACGGCCTGGACGGTCTGGCCGCAGACCGCCGCATTCGTTTCGGGCGTCTCGCGGGCGGACCATGCTGACCATGCGTCCCTTCCCCAGCGTGGCGACAATCATCGTAAGTCCATCACGATTGATGACTTCGACGATTCGGCCCCGGGCGGCTTTCCCCTGACCTGGAAAGCCTGGCGTGGCGACGATGACCTGGCCCGAACTTTGTACACGATCCGTGAGGAGAAGGACAACCGGTATCTCCACGCGGCCGACGACGGCTCCTCCATCATCATTCTCAAGCAAGTCAGCGAATGGGATGCGAACGAATACCCGGTGCTGTCCTGGCGGTGGAGGGCGACGGTCCTGCCCGAAGACGGCGATGAACGCATCCGTTCCAAAAACGACAGTTCCGTGGCCGTATACGTGGTCCTGGACCAGAACTTCATCGGCGTGCCCAAGACCCTGAAATATGTCTGGAGCACCACCGTTCCCGTCGGTACGCACTACCGCCGCGAAGGCATCGGCCGTCCCCACGTGATCGTGCTCGAGAGCGGGGAGGAGAAACTCGGACAGTGGGTCGAGGAGTCGGTCGACGTGCATGCGGACTATGTCCGGATCTTCGGGAAGAAGCCGCCCCGGAAAGCCGTCGGGATCGGCATTCTGACGGATGGCAACGCGACGGGAACGGATTCGAAGGGAGACTACGACGACTTCGTGGTTTATCGCCGGGACACCGGGTCCTGACCCGGCCGGTTTGGACGATCCTGACGATCCGGGCGATCCTGACGATCCGGGCGGTCCGGCGGGGTCGTGCGATCAGGCCGATCCGGCGATCCGGCCGGAAGCATAAAAGGATGGAGGTGGGAAATGCATGTGAATCGCCGTGCGGTCCGCCGCCTGGGATGCTTTGCCGCCTGGGCTGCGGTGTCGCTGCTGGCTTTCGGGAGTTACGCGCAGAAATACTCGCCCATCGAAACGCTGAAGCAGCGGGACGCCGCGCTCCGCGCCCTGGACGGGGCCACCACCGAAGCGGCAATAGACAGCCTGGTACGCCACGCCGTCGTCTCCGGGTTCGATTTCGAACGGCACAGCCGCATTTCACTCGGCAGGCACTGGCGGGAGCGGACGGACAACGAGCGGGAGGAGTTCGTTTCGGTCCTGCGCAGGTGGACCGAAAGCCGGGCCCTCGACAAGCTGCGCAAGCGGTCGGACAGGACGACCTACGACGGAGAAGAGACCCGGGGCACCCGGTCGCTGGTGAGAACGACGGTATGGTACAAGGGCACCAAAACGCTCGTCGACTACAAGATGGAGCTTAAGGAAGGGGAATGGCTCATCTATGACATGGTGATAGACGGGGCGAGCGTCGCGCTGGCCAATCGGGATGCTTTCTACAAGAAGATCAGCAGGACCTCCTACGACGAACTGCTCAACACCCTGCGTGCGAAAACCCTTGAAATCGAGTAGTGAAAAGAGTATACTTTCAAGCCTGTAATGTATACTTGAATTGAGTAATGTAACGATGTCCTATGTTTTTAGGAGACGGGATGGCGGCGACGGTCTATAATCGATGTTTTTTTTTCCTCGTCGACGGCGCACGGGAAGACGTTATGCGGAAATTGATCGAGGCCGGCGAACTTCCGTCCCTGCGGCGGTACGTCCTCGACCGGGGAGATTACCGGAAAGCGGTGACCTCGTTCCCGTCCACGACCGGTCCGGCCCATGTGCCCTTTCTGACCGGCTGTACGCCCGGTACGTGCAATCTCCCCGGCATCCGCTGGTTCGACCGGTCCCGGCCGGAGGGGTTTACCCATTTCGGGCAGGCGCGCAGTTACGTGGGACCGGGAGGATTGTGTATCGACAGCGATCTGAGGGACGGTATCCAAACCGCCTTCGAATACTTCGACCGCCCGGCGGGGGTGTTCAGCTTATTTAACAAAGGGTTGGGCATATTCGAAAACCGAACGTTGCTGACCAGGAACTGGTACTTGTATTACGCCCATTTATCCGGCCGTTGGCAGGTCATGGACGCAGCGGCCTGGAGGTACATCGACCGGGCCGTCGACCGGGGCGTTGATTTCCTGTCGGTCGTATTCCCGGCGGTGGACGAATACTCCCATTACACCGATCCGTTTTCGGACACCACGTTGGAGGCCTACCGGGCATTCGACCGGGGATTCGGCAGGCTGGCGGAGCGGCTTCAGCGGCTGAACAGGCTGGACGACACGCTTCTCGTGGTCTCCAGCGATCATGGCCTGACCTCCACCCACACGCATTTCGAGCTATGGTCCTTTCTCGACGAAATCGGATTCAACACGCTGTACTATCCCCGGATCCTGCGCAGTGGATGCGACGCGGCAATGATGGTTTCGGGCAACGGCATGGCGCATATTTACCTGAAGAAGGGCGAGACCTGGAAAGAAAGGCCTTCATACGATGAGATCCGCGCACTGGGGGAAACCGATCCGATTGAAGCCCTGCTCGAGCAGGAGGCGGTGGACCTGGTGGCGGCGACCCGGGAGGACTCGGTCATCGTCTGCGGGCGCCGGGGGATCAGTGAAATCAGGGAGGTGTCCGGCGGTATCGCATACCGGGTGCTCGAGGGCAAGGATCCTTTCGGCTACGGCGGCATGCCGGCCGAAGCGTCCGATGAGCAGATGCTCTCCGCCACGTTCGACACGGACTATCCCGACGCGCCTTACCAACTGCTGCGCGTCTTCGGTTCGCCGCGGTCCGGAGACATGATCGTCAGCGCACGGCAGGGCTACGATCTGAGATACCGGCATGAACATCCCGAGCACAAGTCGACCCACGGTTCATTGCATCGCGACCATATGCACGTGCCTTTGATGATGAACACGGACATTGCGGCGGAATGCGTCCGCACCGTGGACGTGTTCCCCGCCATGCTGAACCTGACGGGACGCACCGTCAAGGGGACTATAGACGGCAGAGATTCCGTCACCGCCGCCCCGCGCGCGGTGGCGTAGGAGCGCATTCATGTCCGAACAGGTTCAGATCTCACCGGCGGTGGAACCCATCGCGCCGTCTCCCGCGCCTCCCCCACTGCAGCCGGACGCGGGCTATCTCGGGTACGACCGGACGTTGTTGCGGCCCATGTCCCTCGCTACGAAGCTTCGAGCCCTGCTCAAATACCTGTGGGTGCGATTGAAGGGCGGGCCGATGGTGGTGAACATGGAGGTGACCTACCTGTGCAACGCCACCTGCGATTTCTGTGATTACTGGAAGACGAAACGTTCGGGCAAGCTGGGCGATTACGATTACGTTGCGGCGCTGCGGAAGCTGAACCCCCTGACGGTCACCCTGACCGGCGGGGAACCCACGATCAACAAGCAACTGCCCGAGGCGGTAAGGCGCATCAAGGAATCCCTGGGATTCGTCTACATCGGCATGGTCACCCACGGATCTCTGCTGACCGTGGAAAAGGCCATGGCCCTGTGGGATGCCGGCCTGGACCACATTTCGATTTCGTTGAATTATATCGGACGCGAACACGACGAGGAACGGGGCATCGAGGGTCTCTACGAGCATATCACCACGCTCGTGCCCCAGTTGACGGCCCGGGGGGTCAACGTGATCTTCAACACGGTGATCATGCGGGAGAACCTGGACCACGTCGTGCCTATAGCGCACCTGGCGCGAACCATAGGCGCGAAGGTTTCCTACAGCTGCTACAGCGACTTCAAGAACGGGAACGAAACCCACCTGGTGGATCCCGCCCACGCCGAACGGCTGGAATCCGTGATCGAGGACCTGATCTACCAGAAGTCCCGGTTGGGCAACATCGTCAGTTCCGCCTGGTACCTGCGCCGCATCCCCGCCTATTTCCAGGATACTCTCACGCGGTCCTGCACGGCGGCCGGCAAGTGGCTGGTGCAACTGACCCCCGACGGTGACATAAAGCCCTGCGCGGAACTGCCCGTACAGTCCGGATATGCCGACTTCAAAAAGGTCTCGAAAAAGATCGATTGCAACCGGTGCTGGTACAGTTGCCGGGGCGAGACGGAATCTTCGTTGAAGATCGGCAGGTTGTGGGAAGGCCTTGAGAGGGTTTGGAAAGCGGGCGTCTAATCGACCCCCGCCAGTTCTCTCGATAGTATCCGCCCGGTATGGGACAGCGATCCGGCGATCTCCTCGGGCGTCCCCGCGGCAACCACGTGACCGCCCCGGTCACCACCTTCCGGTCCGAGATCGACGATCCAGTCTGCCGTCTTGATGATGTCCAGGTTGTGCTCGATTACCAGCACCGTATTCCCCTTGTCCACCAGCCGGTTCAGGACCGTCAACAGCTTGCGGATGTCGTCGAAGTGAAGTCCCGTGGTCGGCTCGTCCAGCAGGTAGATGGTCTTGCCGGTGCCCGGCCGGGAGAGTTCCTTCGCGAGTTTGACGCGCTGCGCCTCGCCCCCCGATAGCGTGACGGCCGACTGGCCCAGCTTGATGTAGTCGAGTCCTACGTCGTACAGCGTCTGCAGCATGCGCCGGATGCGGGGCACGTTCTCGAAGTGCTCGAGGGCCTCGGCCACGGTCATGTCCAGGACATCGGCGATAGTCCTGCCCTTGTAGGTCACCTCCAGCGTCTCCTTCATGAAGCGCTTCCCGTCGCAGACCTCGCAGGTCATCCACACATCCGCCAGGAAATGCATCTCGATCTTGCGCACGCCGAGTCCCTGGCAGGCCTCGCAGCGGCCCGCGGGCACGTTGAAGCTGAACCGCCGGGGTTCGTACCCCCGCATGCGGGCCTCCACGGTCCGGGCGAAGAGCTGGCGGATCGGCGCGAAGAGCCCGACGTAGGTGCACGGGTCCGACCGGGGGGAATGGCCGATGGGCGTCTGGTCGATGTTGATGACCTTGTCCACGAAGCGCAGCCCCTTGATCTCGTCGTGGGGACCGGGATTGACCTGGGCGCGGTGCAGGGTGGAGGCCAGCACGGGATACAGGATATCGTTGACAAGGGAGCTCTTCCCCGATCCGGACACCCCCGTTACGCAGATGAAGACGCCGAGGGGCAGCGTCACGTCGATGTTCTTCAGGTTGTTCTGGCGGGCCCCGATGATACGCAGCCGGTTGCGGCCCGGCTTGCGGCGGTCCGTGGGCACTTCGATGCGCAGCCGGTCGGCGAGGTAACGCCCGGTGAGCGAAGCCTCATGTTCCTTGAGGGACTCGGGCGCGCCCTGGCCCACGATCCGGCCCCCGATCACGCCGGCTCCCGGACCGAAGTCCACCAGGTTGTCGGCATGTTCCAGCGTGTCGCGGTCGTGTTCGACCATGATGAGGGTATTGCCGAGATCGCGCAGGTTCTCCAGGGCCTCGATCAGCCTGAGGTTATCCCGTGGGTGGAGTCCGATCGTGGGCTCGTCCAGCACGTAGAGCACACCGGTCAGTCCCGATCCGATCTGGCTGGCCAGACGGATCCGCTGCGCCTCGCCGCCTGATAGCGTGGGCGCCCGGCGGTCGAGCGTCAGGTACTCCAGCCCCACGTCCAGCAGGAAGCGCACGCGGTTTCGGATCTCCGTCAACACCTCCCCTGCGACTTCACGCTGAGACGCGGAGAGTTCCAGCTTCTCGATGAAGTCCATGGCGCGGTCGACGGGGAGGGCGCAGAGCCCTGCAATGGACACGCCGTCGATCAGCACGGAAAGGCTCTCGGGCCTGAGGCGCCCACCCTCACAGGCCGGACAGGGCGTCGGCTGCAGCATACGGGCCAGCTCAGGGAAGCGGTTCGCGTACCGGGCGACCAGTTCCACCGTCGGGAAGATGCCCCGGAACTGGAAGGACAGGCCGGGTACTCGCTGGTCGTCCACCCACCGGTCGCTTCCATAGAGCAATACCTGGAGCTGTTCCGGCGACAAGGCGTCGACCGGCGTCTCAAGGGTAAATCCATGCGAGGACGCCACCTGTTCCAGCAGGTCGAGCAAAGACCGCTCGCCCATGGGGCTTACACCTGCTGCACCTTCCCCCGCGGCGCCATCCCCCCAGATCGCGGCCGCGGCTTCACGCACCGGTTTCCCGCGATGGGGTATCAGCAGGTCCAGATCGATCCCGGGCTGGGTACCGAGTCCCTCGCATTCGGGGCACATGCCCGTACGGTGGTTGAAGGAGAAGCTCTGGGGCGTGGGCTCGTCGTAGCTGTTGCCGCAGGACGGACAGGAATAGTACCGGCTGAAACGGATGTCGCGGGGTCCGGCGGTGTCCGGCTCCTCCACCTCGGCGATCAGCAACCCTCCCGAAAGTTCCAGGGCCGTCTCCACCGAGTCGGCCAGGCGCTGGCGCACGTCGCCCTGCATGACGATCCGGTCCACCACCACGCACAACTCGTGGCGCCGCCGCCGGTCGATCTCAATGTCCTCCTCAAGCCGCCGCAATTCGCCGTCGATGCGTACCCGGATGAACCCGTTCCGGCGGGCCCGGTCCAGGAGGACGTCGTACCCCTCGGCGCCTTCGGGTTCCAGCGGGGCGTGGAGCGTGGCGCGGGTCCGGTCCGGAAGGGTCATGATGCGGTCCACGATCTGGCTCGGTGTCTGCGCGCCGATGGGCACCCGGCAGGCCGGACAGTGGGGGACGCCCACGAGGGCATAGAGCCCTCGCAGGTACTCGTAGATCTCCGTGATGGTACCCACCGTGGAACGAGGGTTCCGGCCCGGGGACTTCTGTTCGATGGAAATGGCCGGGGAAAGGCCGACGATGTGGTCCACCTTCGGTTTCTGCATCTGCTGGAGGAACTGCCGCGCATAGGCGGACAGGGATTCCACGTACCTTCGCTGGCCTTCCGCGTAGATCGTATCGAGGGCCAGGGAGGTCTTCCCCGAGCCCGATACGCCCGTGAACACCGTCATCCGGTCCCGGGGGATCGTCACGGAGAGATCGTTCAGGTTGTGTTCCCGCGCGCCGCGTACGGTGATCTCCCGGATGTGGCCGTCTGCTCCGGCGGTCCGGTCGTCTGCTCCGGCAGTTTTGCCGTCCGCGTCGGCGGTCCGGTCGTCTGCACCCGTTGACTGCCCGGCGGCCGGCGTAGATTCCGGAATCGCCGGCAATGATTCTGGGGTCGCCGGCAGTGATTCCGGAATCGCCGGCGTCGCCGCCGAAGGCCCTGGCGACATGCGAGGCCGCAGCACCTTGGCCAGGATCTGGCCGGTGGAAGATTCGGCGACGTCCGCGACAGTCTCCGGCGTCCCCTCGGCGATGACGCGCCCGCCCGCTTCTCCACCCTCCGGTCCCAGGTCGATGATCCAGTCGGCGGTCTTGATCACGTCGATGTTGTGCTCGATGACGACGACGGTGTTTCCCTTGTCCACGAAGGCGTTCAGCACGGCGAGCAGGTGGGTGATGTCTTCGAAGTGCAGGCCGGTCGTGGGTTCGTCCAGCACGTACATGGTCCGCCCCGTGCTGCGCTTGCACAGCTCGCGCCCCAGCTTGATGCGCTGCGCCTCGCCGCCCGACAGCGTGGGCGCGGGCTGGCCCAGCTTGATATACCCCAGGCCCACGTCATAGAGGGTCCGGAGCACCCGGGCGATGGAAGGAACGTGCTCGAAGATATCCAGCGCTTCCTGCACGTCCAGCCCGAGTACGTCGGCGATGGAATGCCCCTTGTACTTCACCTCCAGGGTCTCACGGTCGAACCGCCTGCCCTCGCAGACGGGACAGGAAACCCACATGTCCGCCAGGAAATCCATCTCCACCCGCGTCGCGCCGTTGCCTTCGCAGGCCTCGCACCGGCCGCCCCGCACGTTGAAGCTGAAACGGCCAGGCTTGTAGCCACGCAACCTGGCCTCCGGGGTTTCGGCAAAGAGGGCGCGGATCGCGTCGAAGACTTTCGTATAGGTCGCCGGGTTCGATCTCGGCGTGCGGCCGATAGGCGCCTGGTCGATATTGATGACCTTGTCCAGGTGACTCACGCCCTTGAGGCCGTCGAACTCGCCCGGCTGGGTGCCGGCCTTGTTCAGCGACCGGGCCAGGGCCGCGTACAGGATATCGTTGATCAGCGAGCTCTTGCCCGAACCGGACACGCCCGTGACGCAGGTGAACCGGCCCACCGGCAGTCGGACGTCCAGGTTCTTCAGGTTGTTCTGGCGCGCGCCCAGGATCGTCAGCCAACTGTCGTTAACGCCGCGCCGGGAGACCGGAACGGGGATCGTCTTCTTCCCGCACAGGTACTGGCCGGTCAGCGAAGCCGTGCTGGCGGCCACGACGCCGGGACGGCCCTCGGCCACGATCTCGCCGCCGTTGACGCCTGCGCCCGGGCCGAAATCCACGATGTGGTCGGACGCCCACATGGTCTCTTCATCGTGTTCGACGATGATGACCGTATTGCCCTGGTCACGCAAATAGCCCAGGGTATCCAGCAGGCGCCGGTTGTCCCTGGGATGCAGGCCGATGCTCGGTTCATCCAGCACGTACATCACGCCGACGAGCCCGCGGCCGATCTGGCTGGCGAGCCGAATGCGCTGCGCCTCCCCGCCGGAAAGCGTCGGCGCCGTACGTTCGAGCGTCAGGTATTCGAGGCCCACGTTGAGCAGGAATTCGAGCCGGGCGATGATCTCTTTAAGCGCTTCGTCGCCGATCTGGCGTTCGGCGTCCGACAGGGACAGTTCCTCGAAGAACGCGCGGATGTCGAGGATGGGCAGCCGGCACAGCGCGGCGATGGAATGGCCGCCCAGGGTGACGGACAGCGCTTCGGGCTTCAGGCGTTCGCCGTGGCATTGGTCGCACTCCCCGATGGCCATGTACCGTTCGAGTTCGGCCTTGTGCCGCTGGGACTTGAGCGTATGGTACCGCTTTTCGAGGTCGTTTACGACCCCGTTGAACCGGTCCTTGTGCGACCATTCGCCGCCCTTTCCGTTGCGGAACGTAAAGGTGATGCGCTTGTAGCCCAGTCCGTACAGCACCACCCGCCGCGCCTCTTCGGCCAGGCGCTCCCACGGCGTATCCAGGCTGAATCCCACGTGCCCGGCGATCCCTTCGTAGAAGTGCCGTTTCCATAGATTGGCGATCGTCCCAAGGGGTTCGATCGCGCCCTCGTTGATGGACTTCGACGGATCGGGCACGATGAGCCTGGGTTCGATCCGCATCATGGTGCCCAGGCCGTGGCAGTTGGCGCACATGCCCTGCGGACTGTTGAAGGAGAACAGCTGCGGCGTCGGTTCTTCGTAACTCAGATCGCACTTGTTGCAGGCGTACCGGGTGCTGAAGAGCAAGTCGGAAGTCCGGCCGTCTTCCTCTAGCTGGACCATGACGGTACCCTGTCCCAGGTGCAACGCGCCTTCGACGGCTTCGACCAGCCGGGTGCGGATGTCTTCCCGCATGACGAGCCGGTCCGTCACCACTTCGATCGTGTGCCGCATGTTGCGGTCGAGGTCCGGATCTTCGGAGAGGTTGACGACCTCGCCGTTCACCCGTGCCCGCAGATAGCCCTGCCGGCGCAGGTCCTCGAACAGGTCACGGTACTCGCCGCGGCGCCCCTGGATCACCGGCGCCATGACGAGCATCCGCGTACCTTCCGGCAGCGCCAGGATCCGGGCGACGATCTGTTCGAGGGTCTGCGCCCCGATCCGTTCCCCGCACTTCGTGCAGTGGGGCACCCCCACACGGGCGTAGAGCACGCGCAGGAAGTCGTAGATCTCCGTGATCGTCCCGACGGTGGACCGGGGATTGAGCCCGGCGGCTTTCTGTTCGATGGAAATGGCCGGCGCCAGTCCCGTGATCCGGTCGACGTCCGGTTTCTGCATCTGGCCGAGGAACTGCCTTGCGTAGGCGGAGAGCGATTCGACGTACCGCCGCTGGCCCTCGGCGTAGAGGGTGTCGAAGGCCAGCGAGGACTTGCCTGAACCGGATACGCCGGTAAAGCAGATCAGCGCGTCTTTCGGCAGGTCCAGGTTCACGTTCTTCAGGTTGTGAACGCGGGCCCCTTTGATCTGTATGGTCGTTCCGCCCATGGGATGAAGGTCGGTTTCCGAGGTGTTGAGAATCAGGTCGTTTCGCGCCGGCACAGCAACCGGAAGTTGCTATACGGGTGTTTAGAAATCAAGGTATTTTAACGACACCCGGATGATCACGTAAAAGATGCTTGTCATACGTGATGGCGGGGGTTAATCTGAGGCGTTCGGTCCTGGATTTCGACCAAATGTCCCTCGATGCGGCAGGCGGCCGATCCTGCCTTGCCGGCAGCGTTCAATCGGCCAATCCTGCTTTGCCGACAGCGTACAGGCGGCCGGAGCAATCATCATGACCAATCCCTGGTACGTCGACTACTTCGGCGAAGACTACTACCATTTCGACCACCACGCGGACACGGACCTCGAAGTGGATGGCCTCGCGCGTCTGATCGGGCGTCCGGACGGGAACTTAGTCCTGGACCTCGGCTGCGGCTACGGACGCGTGAGCACGCCGCTGAGAAAACGCGGATACCGGGTCGTGGGATACGACCTGTCTCCCCCGCTGCTGAAGCGCGCCCGCGAACGGGACCCCGCTGGGACCTGGACCTGGGTAAGGGGCGATATGCGCGAACTGCCTTTTACCGGGCGGTTCGACACGGTCATCAGCCTGTTCAACACCCTGGGATATTTTGAAGAGGAAGACGAGAATTTCAGGGTACTGAAGTCGGTCTCCGAGGCACTACGCCCCGGCGGGCGGCTCGTGTGCCAGCTCGTCAACCGCGACTACCTGGTCCGCCGGTTCGTCGCCCAGGAAGTCCATCGGCGAGACGGACTCATCCTGCTCGAAGAGCGCGAGTTCGATCCCGTGGCCAACCGAGTCCATACCCGTTCGACCGTGCTCAACGGCGCCGAAAAGCGGACGTACGCGTCATCCATACGGATCTACACGGTGACCGAACTGGACCTGCTCCTGGCCGCCGCAGGCATGACGATCGGGGCGGTCCACGGCGGACTCGATTTCAGGCCGTACGACTGGGATACGAACCAGTTGGTCATCGTCGCCGAACGGACCGGATAGCGATGAACCCGGGCCGAATCAAGCCCCCAATCTGCTTGACAAGAACCCCCTCCGACCGTAGGATTCAATGTCGTTTCATTGCATCCGGGCAAGGATAGAACGCAAAGGAAACTTACATGGCATCCGACCCGTTGCGCGTGGGGGTAATCGGGCTTGGATTCGGCCAGTACCACGTCCGCGGCTACCAGGCCTGCCCCGGCGTGGTGGTCGAGACCATCTGCAGCAGGACGGCGGCGACCGCCCAGCGCGTGGCGAAGGACTACGGGATCGCCGAGACCCAAACGGATTACCGCGCGGTGCTGGATCGCGGGGACATCGACGCGGTGAGCATCTGCACGCCCGTGAACCTGCACCGGCAGATGGTCATGGAGGCCCTTGAAGCCGGCAAGCACGTGCTTTGCGAGAAGCCGCTCGGATTGAATGCCGGAGAAGCGAAAGACATGCTCGAAAGCGCCCGCCGGAGCGGCAAGGTCCACATGACCAATTTCGGCTGGCGGTTCAATGGTCCAGCCTTTCGCATGAAATCCCTGCTCGACGAGGGCTACATCGGCAGGGTCTACCACCTGAACGCCCGCTACATGATGGGGTACCGGGCGAGTCCCCGGAAAGCGCACAGCTGGCGGGAGCGGCGCCTGGAGGCGGGGCTCGGCGCCATGGGCGACCTCGGCGTGCACCTGATCGACATGACACGGTGGTGGGCCGGTGAGTTCGAACGGGTGTGCGCGTTGATGCACACGCTCATCCCCGAACGTCGCGCGCCGGACTCCTCCGCCATGCGGGAATCCGAGCTCGAAGACGCCTGCGCCTTCCTCGCCCAGATGCAGGGCGGGGTCCAGGCCGTGTTCCACGTAAGCCGGTGCGCACTGTACACGGACTTCATTCACATCGACATCCACGGAAGCGACGGTGCGCTGCATTTCCAATTCGTACGGGACACCATGCAGGCCAGTCTGAAGGGCGGCCAGGGGCTGCGGGGCAACCTACAGCCGCTGTCCGTGCCGTCCCGGCAAGGCGCGCTGTCTCCGCAGCGGCACTTCGTCGAAGCGATCCGGTCCGGCGTCGAAGCCGATCCGAGTTTCCACGAAGGGTACTGCGTGCAACAGGTCGCCGACGCCATAACCACCTCCGAGGAGCAGCAGACATGGGTATCCCTTTCCTGAAAATGCGACGTGTTCCGCGACGTTTTCCGTGGCGGGTTCCCACCCGGTTTACGACCATGCTGATGATCCCCCTGTTTCTAACCTGGATTCCCGGCTGCGCCGGACCGGAACTGGAGCCGGAAACCACGGACGCGGGCCCCGATCAGGCCCAGGTCATCGCGGAAGAGGTGATGGAGGCCATGGGGGGGCGGGATAACTGGAACGCCACCAGGTATATCCGGTTCTCGTTCTTCGGGTTCCGCACCCACTACTGGGACAAGCACGAAGGTCGGCACCGCCTTTCATGGACCGACCGCGAAAGCGGGCAGTCCCACGTGATCCTGATGAATCTGAACACGGGGGAAGGGCAGGCGTTCGTTGACGGCTCGGAAGTCACGGACATTGAGGCGCGGAACCAATCCCTGGAGCGTGCCCGGGGCGCGTGGATCAACGACACGTACTGGCTTCTGATGCCCTACAAGCTGCAGGATCCGGGCGTTGACCTGGCCTACGATGGCGAGGAAGTCGTAGACGGCGCGGTCTACGACAAACTGCATCTCAGTTTCAGTGAAGTGGGGAATACGCCGGGCGACGAGTACTGGGCCTATATCAACCGGGAAACCCGCCTCATGGACAAATGGGTCTATCTCCTGCAACTGCGGGAGGGCCAGAACGAGCGAAGCCGGGGCGAATGGAAGTGGAATGACTGGCGCAGGCATGGCGACATCCTGTTGTCCGCGGAACGCGAGCGGATGGACGGCCAGAAGCGTTCCCACGAAGACCTGGCGGTGCTCGAGTTCGTGGACGATCGGGTATTTACGTCGTCCGACCCGGTATCTCCCGAGATGGTGCGGGAGCGAACCGGGCAGCCTGAGCCCGGCGTTTCCGATTCACCTGGCGCTTCCGAGTCGCCCGGCGCTCAGGACGGCGCCACCAGACAGCCCGCCACCACACAGCCCGCCGAAGGGTCGGAGTGATGGAGTCGTCATGTCCACCGCACCGCCCTCGCCCGAACACGTTGCCCTCGATCACCCGGAAAAGGGCGAACTGACCGTTTTCTGGAACGACGGCAGCGCAAGAAAGTACGCCCTGGCCGATCTTCGTAAAGCCTGTCCCTGCGCCACCTGCCGCGACCTGCGGGATCAGTTGTCCTCCGCCGGCGGGTTGACCCTGCTTGCCAACGAATCGCTGGATCCGAGTGTCGAAGTGATCGAAATGAGTACCGTCGGCCGCTACGCGCTGCAGTTTACCTGGAAAGACGGCCACAACACCGGCATCTACACGTACGAGTATCTGTACGGTTCGGGACAGGACCTCGACGGGAAAGGCTAAGGAGTGATTCGATGAAGGTCAAGATCGGTTTCCTGGGGGTGGCCCATCCGCACGCCCGTCCCCATTTCCGCACCCTGGAGCTGCTGGACGAGGTGTCGGGCATCGTGGCCTGGGACGAAGATGAAGAAGCGCTTGAACGGTTGCGGCGCGAGGACCATCCCAAGCTGGAACCGGGACAACCTACCTTCGAACGGATCATGGAGCGGGAGGACATCCCCATCGTCGTTTCGCTGGCGACGAATGACCGGAATCCCGAATGGGTGATCCGGGCGGCGAAGGCGGGAAAGCATGTCCTGACCGAGAAACCGGTCGCGGCCAGCAGCGCGGACATGGCGCCCCTGCTCGACGCGGTTCGCGGCGCCGGGGTCCGTCTGGGCGTCTACTACACCTGGCGGTCCCATCCCATCGTCAATGATCTCAGGGCGTTGATCGGCGCGGGTGTCATCGGAAAGTTGTTGTCCGTAGAAGGCCGGATGGTCACGTCCCAGGTCCGTTTCCGCGACCCTTCGCACTGGCTGTTCCGGAAGCGGATTGCCGGCGGCGGCATCCTCAGCTGGCTGGGCTGCCACTGGATCGACGCGATCCGGTACATCACGCGGGACGAGGTCGCGGCCGTTACCGCCATGGTGGATACGTTGAACGAGCAGCCCATCGACGTAGAGGATACGGCCGGGGTGATCATGCGGATGGGCAGCGGTGCGATCGCCACGCTTCACGCCGGATACCTCCTGCCCATCAGCCAGGCCGGGTACATGTCGGGCAGCTACGACACCTACCTGGGTTTCCGCGGTCTGGAGGGCAACATCACCTGGTATCCCACCGATGAGGATCGGCCCATTGTTGTCGAGAGCACGTCGAAGACCTGGAACGCCACGCCCCGCCGTGAATTGAAGTACGTCGTCGCGGAATCCGAGGCATACGGGGGCCGGTATGGTCAGGATTTCGTGGGGCGGTTCATCGCTTCGGCCATGGGGGCCGGTCAATCCGCCGGATCGGCCAGCCCGGATGGCCCGGACGGCCAGAGCGACTCGGACGGCCCGAACGACCCGAGCAGCCCATACGATGACGGGGAGAACGCCCTGCGCGTGCTGCGGATCATCGAAGCCGCGTACCGGTCCAGCGAAACGGGCTGCATGGTTTCCCTGGAACAGGACCGGGAGGGTTAAGCGCTCATGGCTTCGATGCGTGATAAAGTGGTGGTGGTTACCGGCGCATCGACCGGTATCGGGCAGGCGGCGGCCGTGGCCTTTGCCCGCGAAGGCGCCACGGTCGTCCTGGCAGCCCGTTCCGAGGGAAGATTGGAACGAATCGCCGCGGACATCGAAATGGCGGGCGGACGGGCGGTCCCAATGGCCGTGGACGTCACGGACCGGTCCGCCGTCTTCGAGAAGATGAAAGAGATCGCGGCGTCCCAGGGAAGCATAGACGTGCTGGTCAACAACGCGGGTATCGGCCTGCTGAGCCCGGTGGACGGGATGGATCCGGAGGAATTGAAGCGGATCTTCGAGGTGAATTTCTTCGGCCTGATCTGGTGCACGCAGGCGGTACTGCCCCACATGATCAGACAGAAAAGCGGCCGGATCGTCAATGTCTCATCCGTCGCCGGCAAGCGGGCGCTGCCCCACATCTCGGCCTACAGCGCAAGCAAATTCGCTGTGCAGGCCTTTTCGGACAGCCTGCGCATGGAAGTGGCCGAACACGGCATCACCATTACGGTCCTGTGTCCGCCCCGGGTCGACACGACGTTCCACGACACGCCCCTGATGAGACAGAAGGGGCAGCGGATGAGCGCCCCTTCGATCTCCGCCGAATACGTGGCCACGGCCATTGTCCGCGCCGCCCGCCGGGGAAGCCGGGAAGTCGTGGTGTCCTTCTACGGCAAGTTCTTCGTCTTCTTCCACTGGTTGTCGCCCCGCCTCCTGGAATGGATCATGAAGCACCTCTGGATGCGGCTTGACACGAAGAAGACCGAAAGGACGGGCAGCGACGAGCAACCTTGAAGTCCGCCATGAAGCCCCGCGCTGAAGTCCGTCCCGGCTATCCGTTCACCGATTTCGAAATCTCTTCGACCGCGCCGAGGAGTCTATCCACCTCGGCCGCCGTGACCATGATGTGCATCGAAGCGCGGTTGGCGTCCCAGCCGACCTGCAGGTGGGTCACGCTGCGGATGTAGATGTTGTAATTTTCCATCAGCTTCATATTCAGATCCCGCGTCGGCACGCCCTTGATCCTGAAGGGGACCAGTCCGGCGTGTAACCGTGGATCCTCGGAAGCGAACACCTCCACGCCGCCGATATTGCGGAGTCCGTTGGCCAGCTTGCCGGCCAGGTAGCGGATGCGGGCCTCGATCCCTTCAGGGGTCAGGTGGTTGTGGAAATCGAGCGCCGCGTTCACGGCCGTCCACTTCGCATAGCAACTGGAACCCCGGCGTGTGTACTGGCCGGCAGAACTCATCCGCTCGAGCCAGCGCTCGTTCGAGGAGAGGTCTTCGCCGTACATGTTCTTCCCCGCGAAGGGCGTGGTCGAGGTGACGGGCTGGATCCGGTCGAACATGTCCTCTTTCACATAGAAGAAACCGGACTGCATGGAGGCCAGCATCCACTTGTGCGACGGACCGGCGTACATGTCGCATGCCAGGTCGTGCATGTCGAGCTTGACCATGCCCGGAGGCTGGGCGCCGTCGACCAGTGTGATGACGCCCTTTGATCTCGCCATCTCGCAGATCTCCTTGACCGGCATGAACAGTCCGTCCGTGTAGTTCGTGTGACAGAAGCTGAGCAGCTTGGTCCGTGGCGTGATCGCGGCCTCGAAGGCTTTCAGGAGATCGTCCGGCGACTTCGGCGGATGAAGTTTCGGGTCGGACAGGTCGATGACGCCTACGTTCAGCTTGTCCCGGTGCGCCCGGTTCAACACGGGGTTCGTGCCGGCGCCGTGGCAGTGGTTGGTATAGAGGATCTCGTCCCCGGGTTCGAGGACGGGACCGAACGTACCCGTAATCATCCCGTCGGTCGTATTGTTCGCCAGGGCGAGCTCGTTGGGTTTGCAGCCGACGTACGCGGCGAATTTGGCCATGAACGCGTCGGCATAGTCCATGGTATAATGATTCTGCCTGAAATCCACGTAATCGTTGTTGATGCGATTCAACGCGTCGATCTGCGCCATGTGGACGCTGCGCGGCGAAGGTCCCCGCGTCCCGGTATTCATGTAGGCGAGGTCCGGGCGGATCAGGAACTGTTTCGTGACCAGTTTCCAGAACTGTTCGTCATCGGGCGCGGCCGCCGCGCCCATATCGTTCATGTCCACTGCCGCGTGGGCGGTTTTCGCTCCCAGCGACAGCAGGGCGGCGCCAGCCAGCGTGCCGCCGAGAAAGCGGCCCAGGAAACCCCTGCGGTTGAGTGCCGCAAGTTCCCTGGGATCTTCGAATCTCGGATCGAAGTTCAGATCCGGCGAGAGGGGATTCATGGGAGTACCTCCGATTCGGGCCGACCGCAACCGGTGCCGCACCGGGTGGTTCCTGCACGGTTTTCATCCGGTTGAAGGCGATCTGGATATAATGGGGAAGAGATACTATTATCAATGCGTCAAAGAGCGATTTTAGGCAACCTGTTTTTGACTCGAAGGCTAAGAAATCACTTGACAAGACACCCCCTTTCCGTATATTTGCCCGAAGGTGCAAATCTCTTAATCCTCTCCCCAGACAACCCATGCGCGACCGTGACCAGACATCCCACCGTCTTTGTCGGTGGCGCGTATTTATTGAGGTTTGTCAGGGAGACTTTTTCTTCCTGAGAAGGGTAGGAGTGTCAGTATGGAACGCGGCACGGTAAAGTGGTTTAACGAACGCAAGGGGTTCGGATTCATCGCGCGTGACGATGGGGACGATGTGTTCGTACACTATTCAGCGATCGTCGCACAGGGATTCAAGACGCTGAATGAAGGCGATGAAGTCACCTTTGACATTACTGAAGGTCCCAAGGGACTCCAGGCCGCTAACGTAACCAAGGTGTCCGGTTAGAGACACCGTCACAGCACTGTTCACAAGTGTGATAGCCCGTGGACTGATCCGCACAGTACACGGGCTATTGTGTATCAACGGACCCGCCCGAACGCCGGGCGCCCTGGAGACGCCAGTATGCCCGGCAGAGAATCGCCTGTTCCGGTAATCGACTTCGACACGCCCGCGCTCGAGTTTGACTTCCCCAGCCTGAAAATCGGATTCGCCGAATACGACGAAGGCCCGACCGGATGCACGGTCTTCCTTTTCGACGAAGGTTTCGTCACGGCCGTCGACGTGCGCGGCGGTATGCCCGGCGTGGTCGAATCCGAGTACCAGTTCCACCACGCCATCTGCTTCGCAGGGGGTTCGTTGCACGGGCTGGAAGCCGTTTCCGGCGTGCGGGCCGTCCTGACCGCTGCGGCGGCGCCGAGCAATCCCCCGCCCCTCCCGCTCGTCGCCGGCGCGATCATCTTCGACTGGTTCAACCGGAAGGGTTTCGTGTACCCGGACAAGGCGCTTGGCAAAGCGGCCGCGGAAGCGGCTGCCCCGGGCCGGTTCTACTTCGGCCGGCGTGGCGCGGGACGCTGGGCCGGCGTCGGCCAGGGAGGCGCTTTTCGCGAGATCGGAGCGACGAAGATCGCGGTGTTCAGCGTGGTAAACGCCCTGGGTGATATCGTGGACCGCGAAGGCCGGGTCCGCACGCGGGATCATCGCCATCCCTACGACAAGCTGGAAGCGCGCCTCGCCAGGGGCTCGAAATCCAGGTCCGACCAGGTGGGCAGGCATACCACGCTGACGCTGGTCGTGACCAACCAGAAATGGACCCAGGGTGAACTGAACCAGATCGGCAGGCAGGTCCACGCGTCCATGGCCCGGGCGATCCAGCCTTTTCACACGACACGGGACGGGGACGTGCTGTTTACGGCGACGACAGGCGAGGTGGAGAACAGGCGCCTGAAGAGCACGACCGATTTCGGGTTGATCGCCTCGGAACTGGCCTGGGACGCCGTGCTGAACAGCCTGGGGGAGTGACGGCATGTATGCCCGGGTTGTCCCGTCGGAATGTTCCTCCCTACGGTTTAGGTAGATTCAGGTCGGGCACAACCCTCCGTGGAGCGATGCGTATCAGCGAAGCCAGACCTGCCGGCGAGTCTTCGTAGACCTCGAACTGATGGACATCCTCGTCGACGTCCCCGACGGGCGACGCAATCCCGGTCTCCGCGTCCACCGTATACAGTTTCGCCGTCCAGCCACCGGCCATGTACAATGCGCCTCCGTGTGAAGTCAGTCCGGTCGGCAGATCCTCTCCCACGCCGAACTCGGATGGGTCACCGACCGGCATCGCCGAGCCCGTCGAAGGATTCAATACGTACAGTCTTCCCGATCCGTAACCGACCATGTACAGGCTGCCTTCGTGAGAAGCCAGGCCGAAAGGGTGGGGTTCATCGACACCGAACCGGTCGGCATGGCCGACGGGCGTTGCTGCTCCCGTCACGGTATTCAGCGCGTAAAGTCGGGCGTTCGCCCCGCCGGCCATATACAGCGTTCCTTCGTGGGAAGCCAGTCCCGTCGGCTGGGTCTCGGCGACCCCGAATTCCACCGCGTCGCCGACCCGCATGGCCGCGCCGGTATCCGGGTCCAGCGTGTACAGCGCCGCGTTCCATCCGCCCGTCATGTACAACACGCCATTATGCGCGGCCAGACCGTGGGGTTCGTACTCGCCGGCGTCGAATAGCACGGTGTCTCCCACGGGTTGGGCTTCTCCCGTGTGAGGATTCAATCTGTACAGCCGGTCGGTCCCGTTGCCAACCAACAACAGTCCCTCCGAAAAGCCGGCTTCGTCGCAGCGCGGACCCGCTGGGTTGTCAAGAGCATCGAACCAGGTAAGCAGCTCCGGAGCGCTCGGTAGACACAGACCGTCATTGTCATAGAAGAAAAACGCCAGAAGGTCTGTAAGGCCCGTAAAGGATCCTGGTATTTCCCCGGTGAACCGGTTTCCATGGAGAAACATGCCTTCGAGGTCGTCAAGCTGTCCCAACTCGGATGGGACAGGTCCGGACAGTTCATTATTGAACAGGTACAGCCCTTCGAGATCCTCGAGCCGTCCATACTCGGGCGGGATAGGTCCGGAAAGCTGGTTGTTGTGCAGCAACAGGTATTCGAGATTGTCCAGACTGCTCAGTTCTACCGGCAACGGTCCCGAGAGTTTGTTTCCATACAGGCTTAGCAGACGCAACTGGGCAAGATCACCCAGGACGGGGGGGATCTCACCGGAGAGACCGTTACTGTTGAGGAACAGCACCTCGAGATTCGTCAGATGTCCCAGTTCCTCGGGGATCGGTCCCGTAAACCTGTTTTCATCGAGGTCCAGACGTTCCAGGTTGATCAGTTGACTTAGTTCAATCGGAATGGGGCCGGACAATTCGTTTTTCCAGAGTATCACACTCTCCAGGTTGGCCAGATCGCCCAATTCCGGGGGGATCGTGCCGCTCAGCTTGTTTCTGTAAAGGTACAGTACTTCCAGGTTGTGCAGGCGTCCCAGTTCGGCAGGTACAGGTCCAAGCAGTTCGTTACTGTCCAGGGCAAGACGCTCGAGATTGGCGAGTTGACCCAGTTCTGCGGGGACGGTACCGGTCAGGCGGTTTCTGCCGAGGTCCAGTCGCTTCAGGCTGGATGCCAGCCCCAGCTCCGGTGGTACGGATCCCGAAAGACCGTTGTTTTCGAGGTCCAGTACTTCCAGGTTGGGCAGCAGGGCGAGTTCGGCGGGAACCGTACCCGATATCTCGTTCCCGCCGAGATTGAGGATCCTCAGTTCCGCGAACTGAGTTAATTCGACGGGGATGCCACCGGATATCTGATTGAACGCCAGGTCCAGTTCCCTCAGCAGGTCGAGATCGACGAGGCTTGCGGGCAATCTGCCCGACAGGCCGTTCGCTCTCAGCTCCAGGCGGATTACTCTCCCGTTCGCGTCGGTAGTTACGCCGTGCCACTCGCTCAGGGGCACTTCTTCATTCAGCCAGTTTTCATTGTCTTCCCAGTCTGGACCACTCAAGGCGTGGTAGAATCCGACCAGCGTGGTGCGGTCGTTGACAACGATGGCCACGGTTACGGGCACGCTAGTCGAGACCGCGCCGGAGGTGGCCGTAACGACCGTACGGCCGCTGCTCACCGAGGTAACCGTTCCAGCGTCGCTTACCGTCGCCACCGTTTCATCGGCACTCACCCATTTCACCAGCGCGTCTTCGACTATCTGACCGTTCTCGTCCAGGACCGTGGCCGTCAGTCCGGTGGTCTCGCCGGCCACAGTCAGCGACACGGACGCCGGTGCGACGGTGATCGTCCCTGCCGACTGGGATACGGTAACCGAAGCAACCGCCTGTTTCTGTCCCACGGTGGCCGCGATGTCGGCCGTACCGTTACTGTGGGCGGTGACGAGCCCGCCGCCGCTCACGGAGGCTACCGACGGATTCCGGCTCGACCAGACCACCTCGTAGCCCGTCAACGCGTTGCCGGTCTCGTCCTGCACCTGCGCCGTAAGCTGAACGGACTGACTGATCGCCGTGATGGTAATGGCGCTCGGAGCCACTACGACTTTAGCCGGACCGGTCGGACGTGTGGGACTGTCCTCACCGCATGAGACCGCGGCAAACAGGGCGAAAAGGAAGAAGATGGGGATCCGGGTTTTATGGGAGGACGTCTTCGGTGTTTGTAGTATACCGGCAGATGAAACCGATTCACGATTGGACCGGCGTTGAAAACACATGTAACGCACCTCCTGGTGGGATGAACTGCGACAGGTGTCGCGTTTGCCCGTGATTCCCATGTCTCTTCGTCGGAGAAGTCTCCCGCGTCCAGCGGGACGTCAGAAGCTTATGCGTCCGATGAGACCTATGCGGTGATGGACAGGTCCGCCCCTTTGATCGACACGCGAGCCTGAAAGCTCCAAGGAACCGGAACGCCGACTTCGGACCGGGGTGCCGACGCGGGTTCCGATCCGCACCTGCCGCCGTTCATCGCCGTAGAGATTCATCTCGCCGAAAGAGGTGAACAGCACGCCGGCGGAAGAAGCCAGGCCATACCCCACCTCGGTCCGCAGGGAATGGGCGTCGTTTCTTCCGCGTAAATCGGATCCGGCAAGCGGCCGGTCGCGCCACATCATGCCGGAGTCGCCGGCTCCGGCGCCCACGCGCGGGGCCACGGACATCATAAGGCCCCGCCCGTCCGCGTCGGGATTCATGAAGGCGACCAGGGAGAACCCGTGTTCGCTGTAACCCTGGCCGGTATGGACGGCCAGGAACCTGCCTCGTGCGTGCACGCCGATCCGGTTTCCGGCCAGCCGCAGGCCGCCCGATACCTCGAGGCCCTGTCCGGTTCGTCCGTCGCCGCCGTCATGGCGTCCGGCCACCTGGACATAGGGGGTTGCCGTGGCGCCGCCGCCCAGAGATGCCGATCGCGAACCTTCCAATCCGATGCGCATACGCTGGACGCTGGCGACAATATCGCGCAACGCGGCTGATCCACTATCGGAGGTGGAAACGCGCAGCAGTCCCGCGTCGCCCACCACGTCGATCCCCATGCTTCCGGAGGAGGCCAGCCGCGACCGCAGCCCCGCCATGCCCATTCGCATGTCCAGATCACTGGCGTCCGTTCCGTCGTCGACGTTACCGGAACCGAGACCCAGGATCGTCCACACTTCGGTGCAGCATCCCTCCCCAGACCAGCGCGCGTAGGGCAGTACGCTGGCGAGGCTGGCCTCAAGGCTTCCGCTGGCCACGGCGACGTCGTAGTCGGACCGTCCCATGGTGTAGGAGAGGGCGATACCGGCCATCCAGCGCTGCCGCGCGGCCAGGTCTACGCCGAGATAGGCCGTCGTCGTGTTGCCGTCAAATGAGGCGCCGTCCGCGGGTTCGTTCTTGAAACGCTGCCAGTCGCCGGCCCCCCATACGCCCCATCGAAGACGGTCGCCGGCGGCCTGGTCGTCGAAGGCGTAGGAGAAGGCGCTGGACCGGAGCAGGTAATCTCCGCGGCCACCGTCCCGATGCCGTCCGCCGTCCATCAGCGCCATTTCTCTTGACGAATCCCGGTTTCGGTGCCCAGTCACGTCAGCCAGCGCCGACACGGCGGCCGCGGGACCGTCGATCCTGCGTCCACCCACGACCACACCCTGGCCGCCGCCGGTGAAACGCCCTCCGACTGTGGTCGAAACGCTCGATAGCATGCCGCGGCCCATGGCGGCGAGGATATCGGTATACGTCTCGCGTTCCGCCAGGACGGCCGTGACGGTTACGCCGAAGACGAGGCTGGCCTCACCGGCCGCGTTCCTGGCGGAGAGGGTCACCGTGGCCGATCCTTTGCGCACACCCGTTACGCTCAGCGTGGCGCCGGAGAGGACCGCTTCGGCCACGCCGTTGTCCGACGAACTCACCGAATAGGTCGGCGAGGTGCCGCTGAAGAGCGCGCCCGCATCGATCGTCTCGGAATCCCCCGCTTCCAACGTGACCGGCGGCACGACGCCGGAAACCGCCGGAGCCTCGAAGGCATCGCTTATCTTGAGCGTCGCGGCGCCGAGATCCCGGCCATTGAAAAGCGCTGTGAAGATGATCGTTTCGTCCCCCAATTCGTACACATAGTCACGGACGGGCGTGATGGTAAGCCCCGTCGATCCCTCCGTCTCCCCGCCGGGAATCGAGATACTCAGATTTCCGCTCACACTGTAGTCGTCGCCGGCAGCTGTGCCGGAAAGCGAGAGGGGGATCACAACCGCGACCGGTATGGCCAGACCCGTCCGCGTCGCCGTCACGGTCACGGGCTGCGCGCCGGCGGCCTCCGACACGGCGGCCGGACTCACCGTAAGCGTGATGTCGGGCACGTGTTCTGTAACGTCGAAATAGATCCCCGATCCGATGATGTATTCCGTTCCGCCGTAAGTCGCGGTCTCCGCGTAACTCACCTTCGGCGAGCCGGATGCTTCATCTCCAACTACGTCCGGGTTGTCGAAGTAATACTCGACGAAACCGCCTCCGGCCTGTGCGGCCATGATGATTTCACGGGTGTAAAAGACCCCGTTGAGGTCCTGGTGATCATAGAGGTTCACGTTTTCCAGCGATGAATTGGCGCCGTGAAACAACAACACGCCGTCGTCCCGATAGATAAACAGGTAAACCGCCCCGTGCTTCCAGGGACCGTCTTCTTCTCGGAGCGCTCTTCCTATCTGCGCCGGTGGCGCTTCCGGACCGGAGCCCGTCAGCGCAAAGGCCTCCTCCGACCAACTGGCCGCGCCCTTCACGAAAGATCTCAGCGTTTCCCGGTCCATAACGTCCCGCGCCCATACCGCGGGTGGTTCCGGCAGTTCCGATTCCTCGCCGCTCGTTATGTACTGATTGAAACCGGCCGCCACCACCCAGGTCTGGCCGGTCTGCGCAAGGGCATAGGGGATCGCATAGGCAACCCGGTCCGGAGGAGATGTCGAGGCGATCCGGAGCGGATCGACACCTTCCACATCGGGATCGTCCCACGTGTAATCGACGAAACCACCGCCGGCCGCTGCCGTCTCCAGGATCTTTCGGACGACCAACACTCCGTTGTCGTCTTCCAGGTTGCTCGCGTCGATACCGTCCCGGGTAGGGTCGTCCGCGTGCAGGAACACCGTGCCGTCGGGATGGAACAAGACGAAATACATCATGCCGGGCACTCTCCAGATCCCCTCCGATCGGATATCCGCCTGGAGTCGGACGGCTTCGTCCGCGGTGTCTATGGTATCCAGGTAATCCCTGAAACCCGTCACGAAGGATCGAAGCGTCTCGCGGTCCACCACGTCGGCCGCCGTTACGAACTGCGCTGAATCTGTCAGCGCGATGGTGGCGGACGCCAGGTCGTTGCCCTCATAGACGGATCGGACCACGACGGTCTCGATGCCTTCCGCCGTTCCGTCGTCGAATACCCTGAGGGTAAGCGACGTGGAAGCCGAGGCGGCGTCCCGGGGGATGATGATCTCAAGGGTTCCTTCCAGGTCGTAATCATCGGATGTGGCCGAACCCTCCAGGAAAAGGTCGATGATCGTCGCCACCGGCACCGGTTCTTCACTCAGCGTGGCCGTCACCACCACCTCCTGGTTGTCGCCGCCTTCGGACAGGGCCGCGGGACTCACCGCCAGGGTGATCTCGGGTACGTCATCCACGGGCCTGCGGTAGAAACCGGCGCCTACGACGAAATGCTGTCCGGGGTACCGCGCGACTTCCATCAATTCCGCGTAGCTCACCTTGAACGAACCGAGTTCTTCATCGCCCATGATCGACGGATCATCGTAGTGGTACTCGACGAAACCGGCGCCCGTGGTCGCAGCCTCGATGAGCTCCTCGATGAATCGAACGCCGTTGAGGTCTTCGAGATCGATACGGATTTCGCCTTCCTGCGTTCTGTCCGCGCCGTGGAAGAACACGTATCCTTCCGTGGTGACGATGAAGAGGTAGATCGCGCCTTCTCTGAACGGACCGCCCTCTTCTCTCAAGGCGATCGTGATCGCCCCGGCGTCCGCATCGTGCTCCTCCACGGCGTCGAGGTACCACTGGATCGAGCCTTTTACGAAGGCCTTGAGCGTTTCCCGGTCCACCACGTCCGAGGCGCGCACCGCGGGCGGGTCGGGAAGCGTACGCTCTTCCGGATCGTTGATCGCCATGTGGAAACCGCCCGCCAGGATGTAATCGCCCACGCCGAACCCGGAGGTATACCGAATCGCGAAGGCCACGCGGTCGGGTTCGTCGTCCGGATCCCTGAGATCATCCCAGGTATACTCTATGAACGAGCCGTCGGCGTCCACTGCTATGATTTCCTGTACGACTTTCTTGCCGGTGTCGTCTTCCAGCCCGCTGATATCGGTTTCGACGATATAGGGATCCCCCCCATGTTCGATCACCACGCCCTCGAGACTGAGAATCACCAGGTACAGGTCACCCTGTTTCCAGTCGCCTTCGTTCCGCAGGGCTCTTTGCATTCCGGGCACATCGTTGAGGTCGTTGATCCGTTCCAGGGAATCCGCCACCGACACGACGAAGGCCTTAAGCGTCTCACGGTCCGTGACCTGGCCGGCTGTAATCGTCCTGCCCTGGGCAATGGCTGGCTTTGCGTGTGCGAACAGGCCGGCCAGGCCGACAAGCAGCCCGAAGACCAGGATCGATCGCCTCGAAACGTGAGCAGTTATGGAAGACATCGAATCTCTCCTGTCGGATTTAATGGCACTTCGCGTAATGAACCGGTACAGACGGAAGCAACTCCTTCGCAGAACCGAGACCCGGATGCGGCGAGACCCGGATGCGGTGAGACCCGGATACGGCGAGACCCGGATGCGGCGATGCGGATGTTACACAGCGGCGCGGCCCCGTTCCAGCGCCTTCGCCACTTCGGATTCCCACGTGCCGTCCACGCGGACGCCGTACTCCACCACCCCTCCGGTCGCCCGTGGTCCAGTGACATAGGGCCGGTAGTCCCGGCCGTCCTCGATGAGCCGTTCGGGCGCATAGTCCGCACGGAGAAAGTGGAAGGCGATGCCGGCGCGGGACCGGTCCGTCCGGTTGTGGCCGGTGCAGTGCGCGGTTCCGTAGCAGAAAAACAGGGCGCCACCCGCTTTCAGTTCGATAGTATCCGCCTGCTCCTCCGGAGGATAGCAGCGGATGTGGTGGTCGCTGTAGGGGTCCCGGCTGTGCTCGTAGGGTGTCCGGTAGCTGCCGGGAATCACCTGCATGGTGCCGTTCTCGACCGTCGCGTCGTGCACGGCGATCCAGACGGCCGTTCCCATGAGCGGGTCACGGATCTTGAAATAGGCGTTGTCCTGGTGCCAGTGGGTGCCCATGCCGTCACCGCCCGGTTTGAGAAAGACCTGGTCCAGGTGAAGGATAAAGGGATCCCCGATCAGCCGGGAGATGGCAGCGACCACGTCGGGCTGGAACGGGAGGGCGCGAAACAGGTCGCTGTGCCGGTACATCGGGCAGAGTTGCATGTTGCGCTGCGTGGTGGACGTTGTCTTCCCGTCGCCCGCCGTGGCGACGTTCCGCATTGCGCCGTTTTCCATGAGACGATCGATCTCGGCCTGGAAGGCACGGGTTTCCCGGTCTGAAAAGAATCCCGGTTTGGCCACGTAACCGTGGGATCTGAAATGGGCGACTTCATCGTTTGTCAATGCCATACGCTCGACGTCCTTTACCTTTGGAGATCTATACCGGTTGAGGTGCTTTACAGATGGAAGTCCTTTACCGGGTCTGATGGGTGCTCCCCCGGTCCACGTCACTCCGGACTTCGGTTTCCGAAATCGCCTCGTTTCCGAATTGTTCAATGGCTTCCAGGGTTTCGCGCACGTCGTCCCAGGTCGTATTATGGTTGACGATACAGAGCCTGAGGGTAAACCTGCCCCGCAACAGGGTCGATGACATGAGGGCGCGGTCCTCCCAGAAGACGCGGGCGAGCACTTTCCGGTTGATCTTCTCGAGGGATTCTTCATCGAGATCCGGAGCGGCGGGGTTGACGCGGAAGCATACGATACCGAGCGAAGACGGCAACAACAATTCCAGGGTCCCGCTTTTCCGGATATGCTCCTCGGCCCGCCCGGCCAGTTCCATGCCCTTGGATACGGCGTTTCGGAATGCAGCCATGCCAAAGGTCTTCACGGACACCCAGATTTTCAGGGCCCGTACCGAACGGCTCAGTTGCAGGCCCCGGTCCGAGAAGTTGGGATGATTCGCGCCCCATATCGTGTCCTGGAGGATATCGTGTCGTACGGCGAATGCGCGCTCGAGGTCGCCTAAGTCCTTCACCATCAGGCAACCGGCTTCGTAGGGTTGAAAGAACAGCTTGTGCGCGTCCAGACCGATGGAGTCCGCCCGTTCGATCCCGCGCAGAAGGTCCTTTCCCTTTTCGGTGATTACCGTAAAACCGCCGTAGGCGGCATCGACGTGGAGCCAGATGCCGTCCGCCTCGCAGAAATCCGCGATCGTATCGAGCGGATCGATGGCGCCCGTACTGGCCGCCCCGGCGTTGGCGCAGACCGCCACCGGGTTGCATCCCGCGGCCCGGTCCTTCGCCACCATTTGCTTCAGCGCCTCCGGATCCATCCGGAAAAGCGCGTCGGTAGGAATCAATCGCACGTTTTCGGATCGAATGCCCATGATCCTGGCCGCCCGGACCAGCGCGCTATGGCTCTGGTCGCTCATATAGACCGTGCCGCGTTCGGGAGCGCCCGCGGATTCCCGCGCCGCGACCAGGGCTTCCAGGCTGGCCGCGGAGCCGCCGGAAGTCATCAGGCCTCCGGCGGTATCCGGATAGCCCAGCCAGCGCCGGATCCAGTCCATGACGACCAGCTCCATCTGGCTCGCTCCGCTGGATGTGAGCCAGGTACACTGGTTGACCTGGTATGCGGAGACCATGAAGTCGGCCAGTATGCCGGGCCAGGTCGGCGCCGACGGGATGAACGCGAAGGACCGGGGGTGATCGAGGCGGGCTCCCAGGGGGAGTATATCTTTTGCCGCCCTCCCCAGGACCTCCAGCGCGGGACTGCCTTCTTCGGGCGGATCCTCCATGAGTTGGTCTTCCAGTTCCCTCTTGAACTCGCCGTCCCATGCCTGTTCATCCGGAAGATTCCTGATACGTTCTATAATGAGTTCCGCCGTCTTGTTCGCGAGCTCGAGCATGACGTCCGGGGCCATCTGGAGGCCGTTGTGCGCTTCCGCACCTGATGCCGCGTGCTGCTTTTCGAGGTTCTCCCGAGCCACTTTTACCTTCTCCTGTTCCGGTTATTGCTCAGTGCGACTTATTACTCAGTGCGACTTATTGCCCAGTGAAACTCATTGCTCAGTGCCACGACTCCAGGTACGCCCGCTGTTCCGGCGTCATCTCGTCAACGGCCAGTCCCATGCTCGCGAGCTTCAGGCCGGCGATCTCGTGGTCGATCTCATCCGGCAGGATGTGTACGCCGGGTGCCATCTTTTCGTGCCGGGCCGCGAGGTGCTCCACCGCCAGGGCCTGGTTGGCGAAGGACAGGTCCATGACCGCGGCGGGATGTCCCTCGCCGGCTACCAGGTTGACCAGCCGGCCCTCGCCGAGGAGATACAGTCTCCGGCCGTTCGCCAGGACGTATTCCTCCACGTATGACCGCAGAGACTGTCGCTCGACCGCGAGGGCGTCCAGGGCCTGCACGTCGATTTCCACGTCGAAGTGTCCGGCGTTGGCCAGCATGGCGCCGTCTTTCATGGCTTCCAGGTGATCGCGGCGCACGACCCCGCGGTTTCCGGTCACGGTGATGAACAGGTCGCCCAGCGCGGCCGCCCCGCCCATGGGCAGTACCTGGAATCCTTCCATGGCGGCTTCCAGGGCCGCGACGGGGTCCACTTCCGTAACGATGACCTGGCCGCCCAGCCCCCTGGCCCGTGACGCCACGCCCCGTCCGCACCAGCCGTAGCCGCATACCACCACGGTTTTGCCTGCGATCAGCGTGTTGGTGGCCCGGAGGATGCCGTCGAGCGCGCTTTGCCCCGTACCGAACCGGTTGTCGAAGAGGTGCTTGGTCTTCGAATCGTTGACCGCGATGACCGGAAAGGCCAGGTCGCCGTTCCGGACCATGCTTCGGAGCCGGTTTACGCCCGTGGTCGTCTCTTCCGTTCCGCCGATGAACTTGTCCAGTTGCCGGCGGTGGTCCCGATGCGCCGCGGTGACCAGGTCGGCTCCGTCGTCCAGCAGGATACCCGGCTGCGCGTTCAGCACGGTGTGCAGGTGCCTGCTGAAGGTGCCGGAGTCTTCCCCTCTTTTCGCGTATACGGGCACCCCGTGGTGCACGACCAGGCTGGCCGCCACGTCGTCCTGCGTGCTCAAGGGATTGGACGCGCACACGATGGGGTCCGCGCCGCCCGCCTTGATCGCCGTGACCAGGTTGGCCGTCTTGGTCGAAATGTGCAGGCAAACGCCGACGCGCAGGTTACGAAGTGGCTGTTCCCGCGCGAACCGGTCTTTTATCGCGCGCAAGACCGGCATCTGGCGGGCGTCCCATGCCATGCGCGCCGCACCGGCCTCGGCGAGATCGGGATCCCGGATGTCAGATTCCATAGGCTACTGACATTATGCTTTTCGGCGTATTGTGCGTCAAGGTTAATGGGAAGGTTGCGCCGCCGCTTCGGTTGCATGCCCGGAACCAGGACGTACTCCTTCCGCGCCGCCCTCATATGCCCTTGACATCAAGGAACTTCAACGACTAACATGGTGAGGTTTCACTTCCCGGTAAGTGACTGATTTATCGCGTTTTACACGGACCGTTCTTCCTATCTCCGATCGTTCGGACACCCCATGCTCGACCTCTCCAGAAAACGCCTCAACCGTACCATCCTTTCCCTCGCATGGCCTGCCATACTCGAAAACCTGATGCACACGACGGTGTACATCGTCGACAGCATCTTTATCGGCACCCTCGGAACGCTGGCTTTCGCCGCCGTCGGCCAGAGTTCCATGATCCTCTTTACCGTAGTTTTCGTCTTCTACGGGATCGGGGTGGCAACGGGGGCCGTCGTGGCGAGGAACCTGGGCCGGGGCGACCAGAAGACGGCCTGCGAGGCCGCCGGCCAGGGGATCATACTCGGAACGTCCATCGGTCTGATGGTGGCCGCGCTCGGCCTGATGTTCGGCGAGGACCTCATGGTATTCCTGGGTACGGAGCCGGACGTGGTCGCACGGGCCCAGGAGTACATGCCCATCGTCTTCGCCTTCAGCGTACTGCGTCTTTTCATCTACACCAGCAGCGGGATCCTGCGCGCGGCCGGCGACACCAAGACGCCCATGTGGATCACGGGCGTCATGAACGTGTACAACATCTTCGCCGACTGGGTGCTGATCTTTGGCATCGGACCCTTCCCGGAACTGGGCATAACAGGCGCGGCCCTGGCTACGGGCACGGCCTACGTCCTGGGCGCCGTCCTCCTCATGTTCAGGCTGTTTCGCCGTCACGCCAGATTCAGGCTGTGCGGCAGCGACATCGGGAATATCAGATCCGAGCACCTGCGGACCATCATCCGGATCGCCGTGCCGAATCTCGGCGAACAATCCGTCATGCAATGCGCCTATTTCTCGTTCATGTGGATCGTGACCAGCCTGGGCACGACGGCGCTCACGGCGCATTTCATGACCATACGGGTGGAGATGGTATCCTTCATGCCCGTTTTCGGGCTTTCCATGGCCGTGGCCACCGTGGTCGGACAGAGTCTGGGCGCCGAGCGGCCCGAAATCGCCGAGCTCGCCGTGAAGAAGGCCGCTCGAATCGGCCTGATCGCCATGAGCGCGCTGGGTTTTATCTTCGTCGCCGTACCGGGCCTGCTCGTCGGCATCTACAGCCCGTCGCCGGAAGTGTATGACCTGGCCGTGCTCTGCGTGCGCATCGCCGCCCTCGAACTGCCGACGTCGGCTTTGCTGATGATTTATACAGGCGCCATGCGCGGCGCGGGAGACACGGTGAGTCCCATGCTGATCAGCATCTTCGGCGCGATCTTCCTGCGGATCGGCATGATGTACGTGCTGGTGATCGAACTGGGCTGGGGGTTGCCGGGGGTATGGTACGGTACGGCGCTGGACTGGGGCATCCGCCTGGTGATCGCCTGGTTCCTGTTCCGGCGGGGACGCTGGAAGAGGATAACAATCTAGGGGGTATGAATAGATGCGGGTAGTATTGCAGCGCGTCTCCAGCGCTTCCGTCAAAATCGATGGTGAAACAACCGGAGAAATCGGTCCCGGTCTCGTACTGCTCCTCGGCATAGCGAAGGACGATGCGCCGGAGGACGTGGAATACGTCGTAAACAAATGCGCCGGACTCCGGATTTTCGGCGACGATCAGGGGAAGATGAATCGTTCTCTGCACGACGTGGGGGGCGAGGTACTGGCGATTTCCCAATTTACCCTGTTCGGAGATACCCGCAAGGGCCGAAGGCCCAGTTTCGAAAGCGCCGCGCCGCCGGAACACGCCGAGCCCCTGTATGAGCTAGCGGTCGAACGCCTCAGGGAACGCGGTATACGGGTCGCCACTGGCCGTTTCGGAGCGTACATGGAAGTTTCACTGGTCAACGACGGCCCCGTGACCCTGACCGTCGAGTCCCGCCGATGAAGCAGATCGTCCTGGCCTCTTCCTCGCCCCGTCGGTCCAGCCTGCTCCGGCAGATAGGGATGAATATCGAAATCGTGCCACCGGACGTCGACGAATCCCGGTATTCCTTTGAAGGCGATCCTTCCGGTACGGCGGAACGGCTTGCGCTGGCGAAAGCGAAGAGCGCGGCCGGCCGGGTCGACGCCCGCGACCGTTTGGTACTCGGTGCCGACACGGTGGTCCTGTTCGAGGGCGAGGTCATCGGCAAGCCGAAAGACGCGAAGGACGCCTGCGCCATACTGCAAAAGCTGGCCGGCCATGCTCACCGGGTGCTCACGGGCTTCGCACTGCTGGATCCTCGGACGAACCGGGCGGTGACGGCGCACGAGTGGACGGCGGTCTCTATGCGCGAATTGACCGACGCCGAAATCCGTGCGTACGTGGATACGGGCGAGCCCCTGGACAAGGCGGGATCCTATGGCGCCCATGCCCTGGGCGCCGGTCTCATTACCCGCGTGGAGGGCTGTTTCTACAACGTGATCGGCCTTCCCCTCGCCCGGTTGCTTATGACGCTGAAAAACTTCGATGACCTGGCGACGTGACCGAGTAACTCCATGGCTGATTTCAGAGGACACGTCTGGGGTGGTTTCGTCGCCACCCTCATCTCCATGGCGCTCTGTGCCGCCGGACTTTGGTGGACGGAGCTGCTCGAACCCTACCGGACCCTGGACGTCTGGCCGGAGGTACTTCTGCTGCTCTCCATCGGGTTGTTGTCGGCCTGTTTCCCGGACGTGGACACCGAGAGTAAATCGCAGCGGCTGTTCTACCGCCTGTTGATTCTGCTGGACATCTGGTTTATCTTGATCGGGGATTACAGGACCGCGGCCCTGCTGGGACTCGGCGCCATGCTGCCGCTGCTCGGCAAGCACAGGGGATGGACCCATACCTGGCTGGCCATGTTGCTGGTGCCCGCGCTGTTCCTGCTCGTTCCCATGTACCTGAAAGGGTCCGTTGAGTCCTTTCCGATCGTCTGCTACGTCGTATCGGTCTCGGCCTATGCCAGTCACCTGGTACTCGACGGATACATAGAACAGACGGGCCGGCGTATCCGACGACTGGTCGCGGGAAACTGAGCGCGGGAAACTGAGCGCGGGAAACCCGGCGGCGTCCGCCATCAACGTCGAGCGGCGTCCGCCATCATACCGGAGATATCATGAAAAGCGCACTGGAAATCGCCATGGAGAAGACCGCCGGCGCACAGCAGGGCGGCAAGCTGACGGACGAGCAGCGTAAGGGGATCGCCGACCTGGAGAAGGAATACCAGGCCAAGATCGCGGAACAGGAGATCATGATCGAATCGAAAATCAAGGCGCTGGCGGTCCAGGCGCAGGGCCACGAGTTTCAGCAGCAGGTACACGCCCTGCGGGAACAACTCGTCCAGGAGCGGGAACGTCTTGAAGCGGAGAAGAATGCGAAAATACAGGCGGTCCGTGACCCATCCGCTTAGCGGTACCAAGCTCCCCTTAGCGATTCCAATCCAGGATCGGATGATTCCACGCGCTCAACTCGGATACAGGAGATCATGACATGGCAAAGAAGCGTCTGCGCGTCGCCCTGATCGGCTGCGGAGGCAACATGCGGGGCGCCCACGTGCCGCGCATCCAGGCCGACGGGGCGGTCGAAATCGCGGCGGTTGCGGATACCTCGGAAGAAGCCGCCCAGGCGTTGATGGACCGATGGGGCCGCCCGGTGCCCTGCTACGACGACTACCGGGACATGATAGAGGGACACCGGCTCGACGCGGTCATGGTGAGTTCTCCCCACGCCCTGCACTACGAGCAGGTGGATTACGCCCTGGATCAAGGTCTGCACGCGCTCGTCGAAAAGCCGCTCACCATCTCGTCCAGCCATACGCGCTCACTGATCGGGAAGGCGGAAGAAAAAAGCCGGATCCTGCTGGTGAGCTACCAGCGCAATTTCATGGCGCCTCATGTCTTTGCCCGGGAGCTGATTCGGAAGGGCGCCATCGGCGAGCTGCGCGGCGTCGTGGCCTACGTTACGCAGAACTGGGGCGGCACGCGCGGGTGGCGGCTCGATCCGGTCCTTTCGGGCGGCGGCATGTTTCTCGACACGGGCAGTCACCTGGTGGCTTCCACGCTGTGGATCACGGATCTCAAGCCCCTCGAGGTGAGCGCTTTCCTGGACAAAGCCGGGAGGGACGTGGATATCAACATGGTGGTGGCGGTGCGGTTCAGGGACGGCGCGTACGGCACGCTGAATACCTTCGGAAACGCTTCCCGGCACGACGAACGCATCGCGATCCACGGCAGCGAAGGAAGCCTGGTCTTCCACCTGCACCAGTGGCAGGTCAAGTCGGTCCTGCTGAACGACGAGCCGCTGAAGATCCCGGCGAGAATCCGGGAGGACACGCCGGACGCCGCGTTCTTCCGCATGATCCGCACCGGCGGGAAGGGGTACGAGCCTCCTCACTTCGCCCTGGCCGTTTCCCAGGTCAGCGAGGCGGCATACCGGTCGGTGGAAGCAGGAAAACCGGTTCAGGTCGCCGGGTAGCCCGGGCGCGCCCGGGCTACCCGGGCACAGCCGGGCACCGCCGGAACGAGGAGACCAGGAGATTCAGGAGACCGAACATGAGTGCGACAGGGCGTCTGGCGGAGAAGCGGGCGGTCGTCACCGGAGCGGGGCGCGGTATCGGCCGGGCCATCGCGCTGAGACTCGCGCAGGAAGGCGCGCACGTGGCGGCCGTGGACATCGATCGCGAGAGCGCGGAAGCCACGGCGGACCAGATCCGCGACGACGGCGGCATCGCGGCGGCATTGACCGCCGACCTGGGCCGCGTCGACCGCATCGTCCCCATGATCGACGAAGCCGTTTCCGCACTGGGCAGGCTGGATATCCTGGTCAACAACGCGGGACGGGTTGAAATCAAGCCCTTCCTCGATCTGACCGAGACGGAATGGGACCAGGTCATCGATCTCAATCTGAAGGGGACGTACTTCTGCATGCAGGCGGGGGCCCGACAGATGATCCGTCAGGGTGACGGTGGCCGCATCATCAACATGTCCTCCATCTCGGGCAGACACGGCCGGGCCGATTCGAGCGCATACGCCGCCAGCAAGATGGCCGTCATCAGCATCACGCAGTCCGCGGCCCTGGCGCTGGCGGATCACGGGATCCTGGTCAACGCGCTGTGCCCGGGCGTCGTGGCCACACCCATGTGGGACCACATCGACGAGGACCGCGCCCGCCTGTTCGGATACGAGCCGGGAACGGCCCGCGCACGGTTAGTGGAGAAAATACCCCTCAAGAGGGTCTCCGAGCCGGAGGAGATCGCCGCCGCGGCGGTCTTCGTCGCATCCGATGAAAACACGCTGATCACCGGCCAGGCGATCAATGTCGACGGCGGCATGGAAATGAACTGAAACCGGGGACGGCGCCTGCGGGACGACAGCGAAGCGGCCGTTCGGGTTTGATCTTGACAGTGCGCAACGCCCGCCGTATACTCGGTAGGTTCCTTTTCACAACCATTTCTGGTACATCGCATCGGCCGGCATGGCCTGCACAGTCTGCATAGCCTGCACAGCCATCGTGGCCGCCATAGCCCGCTCAGGCAAGACTCCATCAGAAAGACACCATCAATGGATCCACGAAGACGCGAAAGACTCTCCAAGCTCCTCTCCCTGATTCTCCGCCATAAACCCGAAAGATTCGACATATCGCTCGACGAAAGGGGATACGCTTCGATCGACGAGATCGTCGAGGCCATCCAGGAGAAGTTCGATCTGCTGACGAGGGATGAAATCCTCGAGATCGCCGACGGCGCCGAGAAGAGAAGATTCGAGGTGGAAGAGGACCGCATCCGGGCGCGCTACGGACACAGTTTTCCCATCGACCTGGGGCTGCCTCCCGCGGATCCGCCCGAGTACCTTTATTACGCGACCGTACCCGCGCGGGCCTCGGTCATCACCAATGGCGGCCTGTCGCCCAGCGACCGCCAGTACGTCCACCTTTCCCTTTCCGAAGATATCGCCACACAGGTAGCCAGGAACCAGACGGATACGCCGGTCGTTTTCCGCATCAACGCGCGGCAGGCCACCGAAGCCGGCGTGAACTTCTACGACCGCTCTCCGGTCATCCTGACCACTGGCGTGCCCTCCGAGTTCATCGATGTGCTGCAGGAGGCCCCGCCGCCTCCCGCCGAGTTCGGCCGCCGGAAGCGGAAGGCCCCACCGCGCAGATAACATGCGCCGCCTCGTCCTCCCTCTCCTCGGCCTGTTGCTCGCCGTCTGCCTGCTGTTGTTCGACCTGACCATCCTGTGGTCGGGGCGCACCGCCATACGCCCCGTGATGCAGAAGGGCGTCGCCCTGGGAGTTTTCAAGGCCTCGGAGGGGATGTCCTATTACCGGTCCTCCCTGGAAGACATCGCGGCCCTGGGCGCTTCCCACCTTTCCGTTCCCGTTTTCATCCTGCAGGATTCCGTGGATTCCGTCACCCATTTCACCCGCCCGTCGGACGGCGCCACTGGGGAACAGCACGAACGCGTGATCCGGGAAGTCATCGACTTCGCCCACCGGATGGGGTTGAAGGTCATGCTGACGCCCATCGTTAACCTGGACCGACCCGGCAAGAACGAATGGCGCGGCACCATATCCCCGCACGACTGGGAGGCGTGGTTTGAAAGTTACCGCGGCATGGTCCGTCATTACGCCCGGCTGGCCACGGAAATGGACGTGGAGTATCTGAGCGTGGGTACCGAGCTCGTTTCGGCCGAAAGGTTCACCGGGCAATGGAGGGAGACCATCGCCGATGTGCGCGGGATCTTCCCCGGTCAACTCACGTATTCCGCGAATTGGGACCGGTACGACCGGGTCGCGTTCTGGGACGACCTCGACTTCGCGGGGATATCGGCTTACTACGAACTGTCGGACTACGAGGATCCCACCGTGGAACAACTGGTCGCCGCCTGGCGTCCGGTCAAGGAGGGTTTGCTGAGCTGGCAGGCCCGGTGGAACAAACCCCTGTTGTTCACCGAGATCGGTTACATGAGCCAGTCCGGTGTCGCCTCCCATCCCTGGAATTACGTCTCGGAGAAGCCCCTCGACCTGGAGGCGCAGCGGCGTTGTTACGAGGCCCTGCGGCTGGCCTGGGAAGGGGAAGAGCGATTTGCCGGCCTGTACCTATGGATCTGGGAACCGGAAAAGCGGGGTGGGCAAGACCGGGGGTACAATTTCGCGGGCAAGCCCGCGGAAGCGGTCGTTCGCGACTGGTACCACAGCGTGCCGGATAACGCCAACGTCCTCGACTACGCCGTCAACGGCATGGAGCGGTTTCTGCGGTCCCTGAGGCAGGGGCTGTAAGGACACTTGCGCTACGATCTGTAGCGGCGGGTCGGCCTGGCGTGCCGTCCCGCGACTCGCGCTCCGTCATGCACTCCGCGTATGATGGGGATGTTGCACGGCGCCGACCCGGAGTGCCGGTCCGGCCGCTAGGGAACGCCGGATGGATCTGCGGTCCTGCGCAATTTCATCAGTTCGTCGCGGCTTCCCATGACGATCAGGATGTCTCCGGATTCCAGCTTCCGGTCGCTTCCCGGGTTGAAGACGACGTTTCCGCCGGACCCCTGGACGGCGATAACGATCACGTCATGGGACGAACCGATGACGCCGCCCCCTACGGATGATCCCGTGAGCCCCGATCCCGGCCCGACCTCGATCTGGTCGAGTTCCAGGTCGAGCTTGTCCGCCATGGACGCCAGCTCCATGAAGTCGGCCACGGCCGGCTTGAGCAGCATCTGCGCCATCTGCCGGGAACCCGTGATGACCGGAGAGACCACCTTGTCCGCCCCGGCGCGGGTCAGCCTGGGGATAACGGACTCCTCGTTGGCCCGGGCCACGATGTGGATATCCGGGTTCAGGTCCCGCGCCGTCAGGGTAATGTACAGGTTCTCCGGATCGGACGACACGGCGCATACGATGCCCCTCGCCCGTTCGATACCCGCCGACTTCAACACATCCTCTTTCGTGGCGTCGCCCTCCAGCACGCGGTAACCGTCCGAATCGAAGGGCTCTGCACCGTCTTTGGTCTCGATGAGCACGCAGTCCAGGCCACGGGTGGTTATTTCCTGTCCGATTCTCCTGCCGACGCGGCCCGCGCCGCAGACGATATAATGGTCTTTCAGTTCCTGGATTTCATTCATGAGACGCCTCTTCCCCAGTGAGGAGACGATTTCGAGCGATACGACCGACTGTACGGCGACGGAAAGCGCGTAACCCAGCGTCCCGACGCCCACGACGATCAGGAGCGTGCCGAAGTAGCGGCCGTTTTCGGTGAGGTCGGCCGGTTCGGTATACCCGATGGTCGTGATAGTGATCAAGGTGAAGTAGAAGCTTTCGAACCAGGTCCACTCCGTCAGCAGCTTGAATCCCAGGGTACCGAATCCCAGGATGACCACGATGGCGAGGGAGGCCCCTATGAGTTTGTGCTTGGGATTCATGTATCCGGACCGCCTGGACCGACTGCCTGGACCGACTGCCTGGACCGCGTGGACCGTCTAGACGGACGCCGGTGCCGCGTGGCCGACGCTGCCTGGTGCAGTCTCGATGCCGTTCAACCGGACGCCGGCGCTGCGTGACCCCCGTAACCGAGGGTTTCCACGTCCTGGTGCAGGCGTTCCAGCACCCGGGACCTGACCTCTTCGAAGAGCTCCCGGGTCAGGAAATGCACGGCGGGCAGGTCGCCCTTGGACTGACCGACGAAGACGTCGGCCGGCATGTCGTATTCGTCCGGAGTGATCCCCTGTTTCTGTTCGAGGGCGAAACCCAGGATGTGGGCCCGGTAGGTGGCGTCCAGCACCCGATCGGACGAGAAAGGCACCCCGAAAACGGACTCTATGCCTTCGCTGACCTGGTCCGGCGGGGCCATGGTGAACAGGCAGCCCCCGTGCAGGTCCTTGTTCACCATTTTCCAGCCTTCCTCGGTGATGTTATGGACCCAGTAATCGGCGGAATCGGGCTTGCAGTCCGGGTCCATAACGTACAGCAGGAAGGTGCGCATGGACATGTGGCCGCCGGCTACGGCGAAGGGATAGCCCGGGTTGGTCTGTCCCAGGTAGGCGGAGAACTCGACCCCCTTGGCATGCATGGCGAAAGCCTTTCCTCCGATCTCTTCGGCGATCGCCTGGACGCCCTTGCCGAAGAGGGGTTCGCGTCCGTAGGCGATATCCTCCTTGAGCCGGCGGGTGCCTTCCGCGTCCCCGAAAGTGACGCCGCCCGCGACGGTACCGTTGCCCCGGGCATTGTAATCCATCAGGAAGGAGATCACGACGTTGGCCGAAATGGTATCGAACCCCAGGTCGTCGTCCAGCCGGGCGAGCTCCAGGTTATCGTGGGGATCCAGGATGCCCAGGTTGGCGCCGGACAGTTCCATGGGTTCGAACTCGAACCGGCCGAGGTATTCTCCATGGTTCCTCCGGGCCTTGCGCCAGTCCGGATCCTTGCCACCTTCCGGGACGTCGTAGAAGTCCTGGTGGCAGGTAATCTGGCAGCCGTAGCAGCTTTTGTCGATGACGATGAAATCTTTCGATTCCCGCATGGTCTCCAGGTGTACCGGGACGGCCACGTTCTCGCCGGGCGGCTCGAAGTTCCTGTAGGGCAGCACCCCGAATCCGTCGAGTATCTTGCTGTTCTTGCCCGTGCCGCCCAGTCCGTTCCGGTTGTGCGGATGGCGGTATCCCCGGCTCTGCTCGCCCCGTCCGATCTCGTTGTTGATGACCTTGAGTCGGTCGTCGCCCTTGCGGTAATAGTCGTTCTCCGCCCGGGCTACGATGCCGAGGATGTTCTTGGAACCGAGTACGGATCCCATGCCGAGTCGGCCTGCGAAACGCCACTTGTCTTCCCCGCTCATCAACTGTTCCTGGGTCGAGCCCACCACGGCGGCGTACCAGACCGTTTCCCAGTGCTCGCCGGCCGGTCCGAGGACGGCGAAATGGGCGTGGTAGTTCTTGTCGCCATCGTTGTAGCGTTCGTCCAGGTAGACCATCTTTTCCCGGACCCGCGCGCCGATCAGGTAATCCGGGGCTTCGACCAGGGAAAGATCGGGGCCGTCGTCTGTCTGCCTGATCACCAGGAAGCTGGGAACGGCGGCGCGGCCGGTGAGGATCAGGTCGCCGATGCCGGTGTAGGAGAACTTGCGGCCGAAACTCCCGCTCATGGCCGACCATACGGGCATGGGCATACCGGCCCGGGTGCGCTTCAGGGGAGAATAGCCGGAAAAATACGCCCGCAGACCGGTCATAAACTGCGTGCCGGTGAAGCAGCCGGTATTGATGACCAGCGGGACGTCCGGCGCAAAGGGATCGCTTACGTCGTAACCCGAAAGGATCTTGAAGGACCGGCCGATGCCGCCCAGGAAATCCATGTCGTCCTGGACGCGGTGGTCCTCGACGCTGACTTTGCGGCCTTCGGCCAGGTCGTATTCGATACGGGTATAGCAATAATCGGTCACGTCTCCCGGCGTGCCGTTTACGGGTTTCAGCACGATATCCCCCTCGCTGTTGGACTCGAATCGTATGTCATCTGAATCGGTTTGGATTTCAAACGGGACCGCGACGGATTACCCCGCGGCTTCGTTCGAACGGGACCGCGCAGCATCACCGCGCGGGTACGGTTAATATAAAGGAATGACCGCGCGAAAACAGCAATAATCCCTATGAGGTGTAATGAGCGGTGAAATTACCCCTGCCGGGCAATGGTCTGTTGACAAAACCCCTGCGATTCATTTAGAATAACGCCGGGAACGACTCCGTTCCGCGCTCGAATCTTCCGTCCTGAACCGTATGTCGCCGAGGCCAGCCATGACCATGACCGACCTTTCCCAGCAGACCGAACCCGCGATCGAAGTCCCACGAATCGTCGACGATGAGCAGATCCAGTTCTACGTGGACAACGGCTATCTCGTCGTTCCCGACCTGATGACCACCGGGGAACTCCAGGAATTGAAGGACGACCTGGTGGACGTGGCGCGGGGCAAGTATCCCTGCCGGGGACTCGAACCGCCGAAGCCCGAAGACACCGACGACGACGTGCTGCAGCGCATCCTGTGCATACACCAGCCTCACTTCGTCAGCGAGGTGATCGAGAAGTACGTGCGCCATCCAAAGATCTGCGGCGTGCTGAGCCAGATTACCGCGGCCCACCTGCCCTACTGGGACGGGAGCGTCAAGTGCATGCAGTCCATGTACTTCATCAAGCCACCCCGGTTCCAGGGCCAGGCCTGGCACCAGGACGAGATCTTCATCCCCACGCGGGACCGGTCCCTGATCGGCGCCTGGATCGCCGTGGACGACGCGACGATCGAGAACGGTTGCCTGTACGTTGTACCCGGTTCCCACCGCAACGGCTACCTGTATCCCCAGCGTGCGCATGAGAACCCTGACGAGTTCGACTTTGCCCCCGAGAGTTACGGCTTCGACGAATCCGTGGAAGTACCGGTCGAAGTCCGCGCCGGCGCCCTGGTGTTCTTCAACGGCTATCTCCTGCACCGGTCCTACAAGAACCGGAGCGGTCAGACCCGCCGCGTGCTGGTGAACCACTACTGCAACGCGTGGAGCCTCCTGCCGTGGGGTATCGAAGAGGGCGAGCGCCCCGCCACGGCCGACCGGCGCGTGATCGTTCCGGTTTCCGGTACCGATCCCTACGCCTGGAAGGGCTACGAACCCGCGCAGGACAAGATCTGGATTCGAAACTGCAAGGCGGCCGACGAGATGAAGGAGGAGGCGCATTAAGCGCTGTCTCCTGGACCTCGTCTCCTGGACCCCGCAGCAGTCACTCCCTGACCGCCGCGAACCCGATGACGGGGGGCGCGGCCATGAATTCGTCCCAGTACTTGTTGTCCCGCTCGCACGGATGCAACTGCGGGTCGACCCAGCGAAAACCCTCAAAGCCGGCTTCCTCGAAAACCCGACGATAAGTTCCAGGTAAGAGGTAGTAGTTGTTGAACTCGAACCGCGTGCCGTCGTCGTTCGTGAACTTGTAGACAATTGGGTCGCCATCGGACGGCGTCGCCCCGGCCGGCGTTCCTTTGTACTCCTTTTCAAATCCGTACCGTGCGTAGGAGACCGTGCCGCCGGGCACGTTCAGGACATTGTCGTTGAAACCCACGAACCGCCCGCCCGGTTTCAGCGCGCCGTGGGCCGCCTGGACGAAACGAAGGAGTTCGTCCGGGTCGCGGGCGTAGTTCAGCAGGTACATGGCCACGACGAGATCGACCGGGTCGTCCAGGACCAGGGCCGCCGCGTCCCGGTTCAGGTACCGGCAACCCGTGGGCCGCGCACGTTCCTCGGCCTCGGCCAGCCGGATCATTTCGGCCGAGACGTCGACGCCGAGCACCTCCCCGGCGCCGGCAAGTTTCAGCTTGCGCGTGTAGAACCCCTCGCCGCAGGCCAGGTCGAGCGCTTTCTCCCCGCTGATGTCCCCAAGCATTTGGAAAAGCGAGTATTCCTCGATGTACTGACGGAAGGACAGTTGCTTGGAGTCTTTGTAGGCCCCGGCAATGGCGTCGTATTCGGATTCGGCTGGTCGCTTCATATGGGTTTCCCTTTGCTTTACCTCTCACATTATACCTGAACAGAACGGTGATTCAAGTTCCATTGTCCCGTTCGGAAGCGGTTTACACGGTCCGCAGGCCCATGCGCTTCGCCCGCAATTCCGTTGACGAAACGGCCTCCTCCGCATAGTTTTCCCATTGATTGCGATTCCGGCATCTAAGTACAAAAATATCGTCCCGTTACCCCACGGAGCCCCCGTGAACGTTATCTGTGTCTGCCTGGACACCTTTCGCGCCGACATCATCGGCCCGGGCAGGAAGTACAGCCACGCGCACACGCCCAATCTCGACGCCTTCCACCGCAGCAGCATCCGGTTCAACCGCGCCTTCGGCGAAGGGCAGCCCACGCTGCAGGTCCGTCGCGCCCTGTTCACCGGGATGCGCAGCTTCCCGTGGCGCTACAACTTCGACCGGCGCGGCCACTGGCACCATGCGCCTGGCTGGCACAAGATCCCGCCGGAGCAGGATACGATCGCGGAGGTGCTGCTGGAAAGGGAGTACCTGACGGCCCTCATCGCCGACACGTACCACATGTTCAAGCCCACCATGAACTTCTCCCGGGGGTTCGCTCACCTGGATTTCGTGCGGGGACAGGAATCGGACAACTGGAAGAGCGGCGATCCGAAACTCGTCGAGGCGCAACTTGCCCGGCACGTGAGGCAGCCCGTGGACATGTTGAAACATACGGGGCTTGTGAACTACCTGCTCAACCAGCGCCACAGGAAGGACAGGGAAGACTACCAGTGCGCCCGGGTGTTCAACTCGGCCTGCGCGTGGCTTGCCGACAACCATACAGCGGGGCCCTTCTTCCTGTGGGTCGACAGCTTCGATCCCCACGAGCCCTGGGACCCGCCGCCGGAGTACGCCGACCGGTATTTCGAGCACGACGGCCTCGATTTCATCGTGCCCGGTCCCGCATACGCCCGTGACGGATCGGGCGGATCAGGCGGGCCAGGTGGAGCAGGCGGGCCATCTGAAGCGGAACTCCGCCGCATCGAGGCGCTGTACCTGGGGGAGGTCACCCTGGTGGACGAGTACGTGGGCCGGTTGCTGAATGCGGTGGCGGACCGGAACCTCCTCGATGAAACCCTGATCGTGATCCTGTCGGACCATGGGACCCAGTTGCTCGACCAGGGGAGCTTCGGCAAGGGGCCGAACGAACTGCATCCCTTCAATACCCAACTCAACCTCATGATGCGCGTACCCGGCGGTCCGACGGACGTGGACGTGGACGCCTTCGTGCAGAACCACGACCTCATGCCCACGCTGCTCGGCCGGCTCGGGGTACGGGCGGACTGGACGGACGGCGAGGACCTGTGGCCGCTGGTCACGGGTGAGAAGGCCGCCATCCGTGATCGGATCGTGACCGGGTGGGCGTCCTTCATCACGGGCAACGCCGTGGGCCGGGCTAGTGTGCGGGACGATCGCTGGAACTTCTGCACGTCGGTGGGCTACGAGGACGAGAACGGCGATGAACTCTTCGAACTGGAGGACGATCCGGAAGAACGGCGGAATGTCGCAGGACAGCATCCTGACGTTGTCTCGGAGCGTCGTGGCGACGTGGAAGCGGTCCTGGGTCAGCCCCTTCCCGGCCGGATGGTGGAGGTATGTGATCCCGCCCCTGCGCCCATGACGCACTGGCTGGAGCAACGGTTGCGGAGGCGGCAGGATTGAACCATGGGTGTGTGCGTTGTTATCGTCGTCGGAACTGTTTGCGCTGGCCTGAGTAGATGCGATTTTTAAAAGATGCGATCCGTAGAGGTTCAGATACAATTGTACAATTGTACAACTAAAATGCGCATGCCTGGGATCGCACCTGCGGAGTGGCCATGCGACTAGCGGACAAGGCCGCGATCGTGACGGGCGCGGGGGACGGAATAGGACGGGGCATCGCGCTGGCGCTCGCCCGGGAAGGCGCCGCGGTGGCGGTGTGCGACATCAACGCCCAAACCGTCGCGGAGACCGGCCGCCTGGTCGCGGACACGGGCCGGCCCGTCCTGGCGGAGGCGCTGGACATCACCGACCATGACCGGGTCCGGTCCTTCGTGGACGACGCGGCCTCCCGGTTCGGCAGAATCGACGTCCTGGTCAACAACGCCGCCATCATGCCCGTAAGCCCCATCGAGCACCAGGACGAGGAGACCATGTCCCGCATCCTCTCCGTCAACCTCCTGGCGCCGGCCGTCTTCAGCAAGTACTGCATTCCGCATATGCGTGCCGCGGGCGGCGGATCGATCATCCACATGGCCAGTGTGACGGGTCATAACGGCCATCCGGGCGTGGCCGTCTACGGGGCGACGAAGGGCGGGCTGATCGCCCTGGCCCGAGGCCAGGCCATGGAACTGGCCGAGGACCGGATCAGGGTCAACACGGTTTCGCCCGGCACGGTGGATTCGCCCATGCTGCACAACTTCGTGAAGGAGAACGCCGGAGACCCGGAGGCGGCGCTCAGGGCTTTCGACCGCCTGCACCCCATCGGCCGGGTCGCTACCATCGGGGAGGTCGCCAACGTCTTTGTTTTCCTGGCGAGCGACGAATCCAGCGACATCACGGCGACGGACATCCGGTGCGACGGCGGCTACGCGGTCCAGGGACGACAGCCGACCGAATAGCAACAGGCAAAGTCGGCAATGAGCACCAGCGGCAAGGAGAATCTATGTCAGTAGGGGTTTGCGCGTACTCGTTCAACACGGGATACGACGCCTTTCAGCTCATGGACATGGCCGTCCAACACGGCCTCGGCGGCGTGGAGTTTCCTCCCGACGACTGCCTCCCCGATCTGTCCCCGGCCTCGCTGGAGCGGGCCCGTGCCCGGGCCGAGGAGATCGGGTTGTACGTCGTAGCGGACGGCGGTCAGGTCGAGGGCGAGATGATGCACCGCCTGATCCCCGCGGCCGCGAGCCTCGGCGCCTCGACGTTGCGCGTGGTCATGAGCGGCGTCCTCGGCGGCGACCGCCGGCCGCTGTCGGGCCGGTGGAACGCCCATCTCGCCGGGTGCAGAGACATCCTGCGCGAGGCGCTGCCCCTGGCCGAGGAACACGGGGTGACCATCGCGGTGGAGAACCACTCGGACGCCACGTCCCACGACATGCGCTGGCTCTGCGAGGAACTGGACAGCGCGTACATCGGCATCACGCTCGACGTGGGCAACGTGCTGGCGGTCTGCGAGGAACCCTTCGGATACACGGAACGCATCCTCCCTTACCTGAAGCATGTCCACCTCAAGGACTACACGATCCATCCCTCCGACGAGGGGTACCGCATCGCGCGGTGTTCACTGGGCAGCGGCGTGGTCGACTACCGCGGCCTGCTTTCCCTGATCGACGTATACCGGGGCCAGCGCGGCCAGGCGGTCCAGCCCGGCCCGGCGGACCAGCCCAGCCCGGCGGACCAGTCCGGCCCGGCGGACCAGCCCGGCCAGATCACGAAAACCATCGAACTGGGCGCCATCTACGCCCGGCACGTGCGCATGCTCATGGATGACTACTGGGCGGAATACCCCGAACGCGACATCAGGGACATGCTGCCGTTTTTGCGGCTGTACTGGTCCCACGTCCGTCCCGTCGGGGAAGACTGGCGCACGCCCAGGGAGAAGGACGAATCCACCGAGGCCCTGAAGGCATACGAGACGCGGGAGTTCGAAGAAAGCGTCGCCTATCTGAAAGAAATCGGGGCCGTCCGGGCGGACTCCGGCACATCCTGAACCAGGCGGGTCGATTCATGAGCTTCTCCTATCAAACCGGCGACCCTATTGAAAAGAAGGCGGCCCTGATGAAGATGGCACGCCTGGACCAATCCGACATGCATGGGTCCATCGGATCGATCCCGGACCAGATGGAGGCGGCCTGGGAGGCCATGGCGGGACGCACTTTCCCCGACGCCTGCCGGAACGTCAACCACGTGGTCGTGGCGGGCATGGGGGGATCGGCCCTGGGCGCCCACCTGATACAGGACGTCTTCCGCGACCGGCTGCGCGTTCCGGTCACTATCGTATCCGATTACGCGGCCCCTTCGTGGATCGACGAGCGGACCCTCATCGTGCTGTCCAGCTATTCCGGGGGCACAGAGGAAGTGATGGCCGTGGCGGAACACGGCCTGTCCAGGGGAGTATCGATGATCGCCCTGACCACGGGGGGCGACCTGGAAGCGTTCGCCGGGCGCCATGGGCTGCCGGCCGTGGTGTTCGGCAGCGAGCTCAACACCTGCGGGCAGCCGCGTATCGGCCTGGGCTACGCGGTCACCTACCTCCTGGCGATGTTCCGTCAACTGGGGTTCGTGGCGCTTGCCGAATCCGAGGTAACGAGCACTCTCATGCTGCTCCGGGAGACCAACCCGGATTACGCTGCGCCCGGTGAGGAGAACCCCGCCTATGAGTTGGCCTCGGCCACGGGGGGGAAGTCGATCCTGATCATGGCTTCCGAGCATCTCACGGGCAACGCCCACATCCTGGCCAACCAGTGGAACGAGAACGCCAAGAACCTGGCCGTCTGGTTCGCCATACCGGAACTGAATCACCATCTGCTCGAAGGGATGACCCACCCCGTGGAGCACCGGGACGGACTCGCCGCCGTGCTGATCCAGTCCGGCCTGTACGATCCGCGCAACCGGCGCCGCCACGAGATTACCCGCACGCTGCTCGAGCAGCAGGGGATCGCGTGTTCCGTAGTAACGCCCGGGGGAGAGACGGCGCTCGAGCAGGCCTGCGACCTGCTCCTGCTCGGTACCTACGCCAGTTTCTACCAGGCAATTATGAACGACGTCGATCCGTCGCCCATACCCTGGGTCGATCAGTTCAAGCGGCTGATGGCATCAAGAGACGGTAAGGTATGAGTGAAATCGTCACCTACCTGCGGGGAAAGAACCTGCTGATCACCGGCGCCACCGGATTCCTTGCGAAAGCGGTCGTGGAGAAGATCCTGCGGTGCGCCCCGGAAGTAGGCCGTATCTACCTGGTCGTCCGGGCCCGAAGGAGGAAGGACGGCACCACACTGACGGCGCGGGAACGGGTGGAGGAAGAGATCCTCCAGTCCGCCGCCTTCGCCCGGCTTCGCGAGACCCACGGCGAACGTTTCGCGGATATCATGCGCGCCAAGGTCCACGCCGTCGAGGGCGACCTTACCCAGGACCACCTCGGACTGGAACCGGACCTGTACCACCGGCTCGCGGCGGAAGTCGACGTGGTGCTCACCTGCGCGGCATCCGTGACCTTCGACGAAGAAATCGACGCCGCGCTTCAGCTTAACACCCTCGGTGCGCGGCGCATGATGGAATTTGCCAGATCGTGCGGCGACGCCACGCTGGTCCACGTCTCGACGGCCTACGTTAACGGCCAGACCAAGGGCCGCATTCCCGAAGCACCGCCCCGTCCGGACTGGTCCATGGCCCAGGAAATGGGGCGAAGCGACGCGCCTTTCGACCTGGAACGGGAAATCCGGGACATACTCGCCAGGGCGGATGAGATCCACGACGACTCCCGTTCGCCGGGACAGCAGGAGCGTTTCAGGAAGATGGCGCTGCAGCAGAACCCGAGCCCCTCGCAGCGCTGGCTCGACGCCCAGATGGAGACCTTTCGCAAGCGCTGGCTCAAGGAACGGCTTATCGAAGAGGGCATGCGCCGCGGGCAGCAGTGGGGTTGGCACGACAGCTATACCCTGACGAAGGCCATGGGCGAGCAGTTGATCGTCAAGCACCGGGGCGACCTGCCCACGGCCATAATAAGGCCGTCCATCGTGGAAAGCGCGCTGGTCGAGCCCGAACCGGGATGGATCGAGGGGCTCAAGGTAGCCGACCCGCTCATCGACGCGGTGAGCAAGGGGCGCCTGCCGGACTTCCCCGGCCAGAAAGACATGATCGTGGACATCATCCCGGTGGACATCGTGGCCAATACGACCCTGGCGGCCATGGCGCGCACGGCCCGGGAAGGCGGGATCGGCGTGTACCACGTTTCGACGGGCGACCGGAATCCCGTCCTATTCCACCAGGCCTTCGAGCACTCATACGAGTACTTTCAAAAGTACCCCCGCCTGAACCGGAACAACGAACCCATACCGATCCAGCGATGGACCTACCCGACCCTTGGCCAGTTCCGGCGCCGGTACAACCTGCGCTTCGTCTACCCCCTGAACGCCGCGTTGTGGACGCTCAACCGCTTCACCCGGATTACCCTGCTGAACAACCTGAAGCGCAGAATCGCCGTGATGAAGTCGGCGATCTCGCGCATGCTGTACTACGCCGCGATCTACAGTCCCTACACGTCCCTGGAATGCACCTTCGAGACGGACCGCACGGTCAGGTTGCACGAAAGTCTGGATCCCGAGGACCGGCTGCTCTTCAACGGCGACGTCTCCAGGATCCTCTGGAAGACCTATTTCCAGGATATCCATATCCCCGGCCTGAAACGCCACGTGCTGAAGACCGATGAGCCGAAGCCCGCGGTCACGGAAGAAGAGGAGGTGGCGGAGCGATCCGGGTTCGCCCAGGCCGGGGAGGATGCGCTGCCCCATCTCGATACGCTGACGGACATACTGGCCAAGAGCGCGGACATGTACGGAGACAAGACCGCGCTGCAGATGCCGCGGGACGATGGCTGGATCCGCTATTCCTTCAAGGACGTGTTCGCCCTGGCCGGACACATCGGCTGGCAGTGGCGTTCCAGCGGCCTGCATTCGGGTGACCGGGTCTTGCTCTTCTCGGAGAACCGGCCCGAATGGGGTATCGCCTGTTTCGCCGGGATGGTGGCCGGGGCCGTGCTCGTGCCTGTGGACCGCCGGTCGACACCCCAGGAAGTATGGCGCATTGCCCGGTTTACCGAATCGAGGGCCATCCTCTGCACGGAAAGCGGTCACGCATTACTCACCGCGTCGGCGAAGCCCGGCGGTGAACCGGCGGAGCCCGGCGGCGACGTCATGTTCTGGAACATCGAAAACTACGGTCTGCCGTTCGACGCGCCGCGAAGGTCCGCGTCGCCCGTCACACTGAACGAGGAGCCGCCCCCCTGGGCGCCAGTGGATCCCGATACGCCGGCAGCCATCATGTTTACCCGGGGCATGGCGGCCGAATCCCACGGCGTGGTCCTGACCCATCGGAACTTCGTTTCGAACCTGCTGTCCCTCGCCGAGATCCTGCGCGCCTACCGGACCGACCATTTCCTGTCCCTGCTGCCCATGAGCCAGGCCCTGGAGTTCACGGGCGGTTTCCTCATGCCGTTCTACGCGGGGGCGACCATTACCTATACCACGTCGGTAAGGCCGCGGTCCCTGGTCGGCCTGATTGATGAAACCGGGGTCAACTGCCTGATCGCTGCGCCACGGTTATTCGGGCTGTTGCACGGGTCGCTGCGACAGACGGCCGAGAAAAACGGCGACAGCGTCGTTTCCCGCATGCGGCTGCTGGTCAGCGGCGGCGGCACGCTCGATTCGGACCTGTACCACGCCTACCGGGAGATCGGCCTGACGATCCACGAGGGATACGGGCTCACGGAAGCGGCCCCGGTCGTGACCGTAAATCCCATGGACCGAAGCAAGCCCTCCTCCGTCGGTGTGGCCCTGCCGGCGGTAGACGTTGAAATCCAGGCCCCCGACAAAGAAGGCAACGGCGAGATTATCGTGCGCGGGAACAACGTCATGCAAGGGTACTACAGGAACCCTACGGCGACGGAGAACCGTCTCCGCGGCGGGTGGCTTCACACGGGGGACATCGGACGCATCGACCGCGACGGCTATCTGTACATCATGGAGCGCCTGGGCCAGGCCACCGGGTCCGCCGGTTCCGCCGGTTCCGCCGGTTCCGCCGGTTCCGCCGGGTCCGTGCCAGGAGGTCCGGAAGGAGCGGCCGGTCGACGGGCGGGACGCTTCGTAAACGGCCGGGAACACGCCGCGACGGCCTTCTTCGACGTGGACGGCACCATCGTGGACGCGACGATCGTACACTACTACGCCTTTTACAGGACCTGGGGATATTCCTCCCTGCGGCGCCTAGTCTGGACCATCGGATTCCTGCCGAAAATCCTCTATTACATCGTCCTGGACAAGATCAGCAGGAGCCGATTCATCCAGGCGTTCTACCGGCAGTACCGTGGTTTCGGTCGCGGGGAATGCGTTTCGAGGAGCGAGCAGCTTTTCGAAAAAGTCATGCGTCCACGCATGTACGCCGGGGCCGTCGATCGCATTCGGGCGCACCAGCAACGGGGCGAGCGCGTGGTCCTGGTCACCGGGTCCCTGGATTTCGTCATGGAGCCGCTGGCGGAATACACCAAGGCGGACGACCTCATCGCCCTGTCCATGAAGGAAGACGACGGCCAGCTGACCGGCGAGACGGAAGGGCCGCCCATCGGTGACGAGGCGAAGGCCCGAATCGTCCGGGACTACGCCGAGCGCCGCGGTATCGACCTGGCCCGGTGCTATGCCTATGCCGACAGCAGTTCGGACGCGCCCATGTTGGGCGTGGTAGGACACGCCGTCGCCGTGAACCCCGGCGGGAAGCTGAAGAAAGCCGCGGAAGCCGGCGGGTGGGAAGTCGTGCACTGGACCCATGTATGAAAGCCGTACAGTACATCAAGAGCGTACCCCGGTACCTGTTCGTCCGCACCCTCGGCCATCGCCGACCCGGCCCGGCCACCGGCGCGCTGTCGTGCATCCGCATGGCGGACGTCGATCCCCCCGCGCTTCCGACGCCTGAATGGATGCGTGTCAGACCGCTGTTGAGCGGAATCTGCGGATCGGACCTTTCCACCATACGGGCGAAGGGCAGCCCCTATTTTTCGCCCCTGATTTCCGCGCCTTTCGTCCTGGGCCACGAAGTGGTGGGCGAGGTGGAGGAGGCCGGTTCAGGTCCCGGGGAAGTTTCCCGGGGAGACCGCGTGGTGATCGAGCCCGGCCTCTGCTGCGCCGTCCGGGGTATCCACCCACCGTGCCCGCCGTGCGGGGAAGGCGATTTCGGGCTGTGCGAGATGGTCATGCACGGCGACATTTCCCCGGGGATACAGACCGGGTACTGCAGGGACACGGGTGGTGGATGGAGTACGTCCCTGGTGGCGCACCCCTTCCAGGTCCACCTGGTGCCCGATCCGCTTTCCGACGAGGAAGCGGTCCTGGTCGAACCCTTCAGCTGCTGCCTGCACGCCGTGCTGAAGTCCTTTCCCGGTGATGACGAGACCATCCTGGTGATCGGCTGCGGCGCCGTCGGACTACTCACCATCGCGGCCATACGGGCCCTGGGAGGGAAGTGCCGCATCCTCGCCGCCGCGCGGTATCCCCATCAGCAGGCCCTGGCGCCCGCCCTCGGCGCCGACCGCGTCATCGGCAGGGGCGAAGACCTCTACGATACGGTCAGCGAAGTGACGGGTGCGGAGATCCATCGGCCCGAGATCGGGCGGCCCGTATTCATCGGCGGCGTGCACCGGACCTTCGACTGCGTCGGGTCGTCGCGCACCATCGACGACGCGCTGCGGCTGACCGGCTCCGGCGGCGTCGTCACCGTGGTTGGCATGCCGGGCATTCCATCCGGGATCGACTGGACGGCGGTGTGGTACAAGGAATTGAAAGTGCAGGGGGCCTACGCCTACGGGACGGAGGAACACGAAGGTCGGTCCGTCCGGACCTTCGACCTGGCCATGGATCTGATCGCGTCGGGGGAGGTCGGCCTGAAGCCTCTCGTGACGGACCTCTTCCCCCTTACGGCATACCGGAAGGCCATCGGCCGGGCCCTGGAAGCCGGCCGGCACGGCGCCGTCAAGGTGGCTTTCGACCTGAGAAACGAACCGGGGCCGTAAGTCCGATGGGGACCGCACCGAGGTTTCAACGGTAACCGTGCGAATCGGAGCACACCCGTGCCTTACCTGAAGTTGTTGCACGCAAAAGCCCCGCAAGTCCATGTCCTGTCAAGGGATGTCACTACCCTGGGCCGTTCCGGCGAGGCCGACATCGCCATAGGCGGCGACCGGGGCGTTTCGAAGCTTCATGCGCGTATCGAAACGGAGGCGTCGGGCTACGTGATCGCGGACCTGGGCAGCCGGAACGGGACTTACGTCAACGATCATCCAATCGGCGACGAGCCCGCCCCGCTGCTGCCGGGTGACCGCATCCGGCTCGGACGATCGGTTTTCGTCTTCGAGGGGGGAGAACCCGGAGAGCGCGCCGATGATCTGCAGGCGCCGGCCTCCCTCTTCCGGGCGGACCAGTTGCCGTACACGATGGCGGGCGGGACACCCGCCGTGAAGCCTGAGGATACCGACGGACGGCTGCTGAAACTCACGGAACTGAGCAAGGAAGTCATGACGGCCCGCAGCGAGGCCGAGCTGGGAGACCTCGTGACGGGGAGCCTGCTGGAATGGCTGGAGGCGGACTGCTGCGCGATCGTCCATCCCGTCGAGACCGGGGATGGCTACGATTTCGAAATCCGGACGCTGGCCTCCCGGCCCGGTTACGAAGACCGCTCGATTTCGATCAGCACGACGGCGGTGAAACAGGCCCTGGAAAACCGGATGGCCTCTATCACTTCGAACGCCCCGGGGGACGAGCGGTTCAGGGACCGGCAGAGCGTGATCGTCCGCCGGCTGGTGTCCATACTGTGCGTGCCCCTGTGGCATGAAGACCGGGTGTTCGGCCTGCTTTACCTGGATTCCGCGGATCCGGCCGTGGAGTTCACCGTGGACCATCTCGGCCTGTCCAGCGCGGTGGCCAACCTGACCGCCATCAAGACCGACAACCTGCGCCTCTTCGACGCCGCCGTGGCCAAAAGCGCACTGGACAAGGAACTGGCCCTGGCGGGCGAGATCCAGGCCGGGCTGCTGCCGGGAGAAAGCTATGCCTTCAACACGCTGGCCTGCGCGGGCGCCCATGTGTCCTGCGAGGAGATCGGCGGGGACTATTACGACTTCATTCCTTATGGCGAGGATGTCCTGACGGTGACGATCGCCGACGTCACCGGACACGGCCCGTCCAGCGCGTTGCTCATGGTCGCCTGCAAGACCATGCTGACCACCCTCATCGACATCGGCGTGCCACTGGTGGAACGCGTCGGCAGGCTGAACGATTACATACTCCATCATTCCTCGGTGAGCCAGTTCATCACCTTCTTTCACGCCGATATCGATACCGGGGCGAACACCCTGCGGTACTGCAACGCCGGGCACAATCCGCCCATGCTTCTTTCGCAGGATGGACCGGTCCAGAAGCTGCATGCAGCCGCGCCGCCGCTGGGGATCGCCGACGTTTCCTTTGAGGTGGAATCGGTACGGTTCGAATCCGGGACCAGGCTGGTCATGTATACCGACGGCGTCACCGAGGCGGCCAACGCCGAAGGCGATCTCTATGAAGAACAACGGCTCGAGTCCCTGCTGACGAAGCACAGGGGCCAGGATGCGGGCGCATTGAAGGACACCGTCATGGCGGCGGTGTTCGGGTTTTCATCGGAATCCCGGCAATGTGACGACGTCACCCTGGCCGTGGTGGAGCATACCGGCGCGTAATACCCGCGCGTCGCCGTGGATCCGTCAGATCCAGCCGTGATCGATGTTCACCGGCGTGCCGGACTGCTGGTGGGTCCACTGTCCCCCACTGGCCAGCGGCACCTCCCTGCCCGAAATGGAAGAATGCTCCGCGGCGAACAGGATCTCCATGACGTGGCGGCCCCATTCTCCGGGCGTGGGCGGTTCGATATCCTTGCGGATCGCCTCGACGAACCCCTTCCACTCGTTGTACATGGGATGAGGCGGGTCGTCGAAGGGCACGTCCTCCCACCGGTTGTCCTTGCCCACCCTGACGTACTTCTCGCCGGACTCGCTGAAGCGCAGCGATCCGTTGGCGCAGATCACCTGGCACTCGTGATTGGGGCCGCCGTCGGCGTACCCGACGGCCACCGCCACGCCCGACGTGCCGTTCTTGTAGCGGATGAATGCCGTGGCGGAATCGTCCGCGGCCTGGTAGTGGGCCCGGTTGCCGATGGTGGCGGAGACCGAGACCGCCTGCGAGGCCATGACCCAGGAAAGCCGGTCCACCACGTGGACCCCGTTGGTCATCCACATGCCGCCGCCGTGGAACCGGCTGCGGTACTGGGGTCTGCGGCTGCCGTACCCCCAGTTCTTGGACATGTAGCACACCCCCGTAATGGCCGGTCCCAGGGCGCCAGAATCCAGGATTTCCTTGGCCTTGATGCTGGTGCCGTAGAAGTGCTGCGTCAGGCCCACCATGAGCTTGACGCCGTTGGCCGCCGCGGCGGCGATCATGTCGTCGCACTGTTCCAGGCTGATCGCCATGGGCTTTTCCACCAGGACGTGCTTGCCGGCGTTGCAGGCGTCCACGGTCAGCCGGTGATGCAGCTGGTGGCCTAGGACGATGGCCACCGCTTCGACCTCGTCGTCCTCAAGCAGTTCCGTATGGGTGGCGTAACCCCTGGGGATGTCGTACATGTCCATGTATTCACGGCGCTTTTCCTCGAGCAGGTCGGCGACCGCCACGATTTCCACGCCGTCCTGGTTCGCAATGGCTTCGCAGTGGGGACGGGCGATGCCGCCCAGTCCGATGATGCCGACGCGCAGGTTAGACACGGGTGAGACTCCTTTAGTCGGTTCTGTCTTAATGACTGGCCGTCTGGATCACAATTCATTTTCCGATATCTGTGCGATCCTCATCAAGTGTGCCTGCAATCCACGTTTGAGCGTTACATTCCCATGGACCGGAACCGAAATGCGCGCGACTTCTCCATCTTTGGCATAAATATGATGACTGCCACTTATTCGTTTGAGATGCCATCCATGAGATTCAAGCAACCGGCAAAGGCGCTTCCCGGTAATCGCTTTCACACGGCCACTTCTATGATGCGATCGGTCTCAGAGATTTCGAAGTCACCGACTTCGACGGACAGGCATCCGTCAATCGCCTCAAGGATGTTGCTGCGCAACTCATCCAGCGAATCACCTTGCGACACGCATCCTGGGATTGCGGGGACTTCGGCCCAATATCCACCTTCTTCGGCTCTATGTACGATGACTTTGAGTTTCATTGTTCTCCTCGGGTTCCGTTTGCGGTAATCAAATTGGTGGTCCAAGTCCTCGAAATCGATCACCATGAGGACCTCCACCAGGAACGTCAGACGCCGGTTTACTGATATCAGGCACGGCGTGGCGGTCTTACTCAACTCACCCTGCGTTACGTGTCTTCAGACTGCAGTGGTCAAACGATACGATCATAGTATTACGGTAACTCGTAGCCTGCTGGTTGACAACCGTTATTCGCTGTCGACTGTTCCATTGACCACAGGACCGTACTGTATGTCAAGGAGCATCTTTGACATTACTCCCGTCGTACTCTTCAGGAGGATTTTGACAGGTTGACAACCGGGAAAGAAAACACCAAACTTCTATCACTACAAGCAAACAGCCTGACATTAAATGGTTCTCGTTATCCGGTCGCATTTAACCCCGTGACCTCAAGTTTTGCAGATTCCCGGGAGCACCCCATGTACCATCAACGGAAACACGGACGCATTCGCAGGCTGTCCCTTAGCCTGATCCTTGCGACCACGACCCTCTGCCTGCTTGCTACCTCGAACTCCTCCGCCCAGTACACGCCGGTGGGCCCCGGCGACGTAGTCGATCTATCGCCGGTCATATCCGGCCGCCATTACCAGTACTGGCCGGGTGGGCAGATCCATCACCAGCCCCTCGTCGTGCCCTATATCGTCCACGGAGACCGGCCCTGGGCATCGGACCTGATCATCCTGGACGAGAACACGGCGACGCAGACGGACACGCCAGCCCACATGATGCCGCCCCAGCACAGCGGGCTGCCGAACGCCCACTACTGGGGTGATCTTACGGTGGAAAAAGTCCCGGCCTGGCAACTCGTGGGCGAGGTTTACAAAATCGACGGCCGGTCCATGCTGGACCAGGCCCCGCCGGGCGTGAGTCCCCTGTTCACCATAGATGTGGTAAAGGCCGCCGAGGCGGCGCACAGGCCCATGGGACCGGGCGACGCCGTCCTGTACTGGAGCGGGTACGACGACCGCCACGACCGGCCCGCGCCGGACGACCGCCGCCTGATCGTGGAACCCGTCGGTGGGACGGCGCCTGGATGGCCCGCGCCGGACTACGACGCGGCGGAATACGTGGGCAGCCGGGGGGTCTGGCTCATGGGCATCGACAGTCCGAGCATGGGTGGACTGGGTCCGCCCCGCTACATCGCGTCGGGTCCCGAGGGCATGTACGTAAATCCCCTCGCCCTGGAAAGCCATCTCGGCCATTTCAAGTACGGTGCCGTGCACACGGAGGGACTGATCAACCTGGACAGGACGCCCAACGGATCCCTGTACATCGCCCTGCCGGTCAAGCACGAGAACTCACCCACGGTGGAAACGCGGGCGGTGGCCATAACCAATCCGGACCTGGCTGCACGTCTGCTTGAGGCCGTTAAGTCGAAACGGGTGGTCGACCTCTCCGTAACGCTGTCAATGGACCGCCCCGTCTGGTGGCCGGGCCGCGGCGTGGGCCGTCACGTCTTCCCCTATTCGAGGGTGCAGCCGGTGAACTATTTCGATGGTCCCTTCGGCCCCTACTGGGTCAACACCCATATCATGGACGCCCATACCGGGACCCACGTGGATCCGCCCGCGCACTACGGCCCTCCGCCCGGATTCGACACGGGCAGCTATGACGAAACGGTCCGCGTCGCGCTAAGGGAGTTCGAGGCCGAGCACGGTCCGCTGAAGCACACGGAAATGACGACGGAAAAAGTCCCGTTGCACCACTTCATGGGCCCCGCCCGAGTCGTCAACGTGCAGCACCGTGTGGGGACGACCTCGAGGGATGACTGGCCGGCCTCACCGGCCATCACGCTGGACGATGTCAGGAGACACGAGGAACTGTACGGGGAGATCGAGGGCGGTGAGGTCGTGCTCTTCCATACGGGACATACGGACACCCATTTCCGCCGCTTCATCCGGGTTGTGGTGGAACAGACTGTCAAGGCGCCTCTGGATGGACAGTCCGAGGGATGGCCGGCGCCGGGTGCGGAAGTTATCGCCTACCTGGCCGGCAAAGGCGTGAAGCACGTGGGCATCGATACGCCCGACATGGGATCGGTGGACCCGGTGGAATCCATGAAGACGCACTGGACGGCGGTGAACCACGACATGATCTTCACGGAGTATCTGATTGGCGTGGGCCAGCTTCCGCCGAAGGGCGCCTTCTACGTCTTCCTGTGTCCCCGCCTCGAGAACAACCACGGAGGTCCGGGAAGGGCCATCGCCATACTCCCGTAAGGCGGCGTAACGATCGCCACCCGCCCGGGCGGCCGTTTACGAGTCGTCCGCGTCCCGTCCCACCCCAAGGGCGTCCGCGACGCGGTTGATGTAGTTGAACCACGACGCGATCAGGGTGATCTGGAGGATGGCGACGTCGTCGAACCCCACGGCCCGCAGTCCTTCGAGATCGCCTTTGCGTATCTGCGTGGCATCCTCGGTAAGCCGGATGGCGAAATCGAGCATCGCCCGGTCCTGCGCGTTCAGCGGCGCCTTGTCGTAGTCGTACTTGATCGCTTCGACCAGTTCGCTGTCCAACGTGACCCGACGCAGAAACTCTGCGTGCGAATCAATTCAGTATACACACCGGTTTCTCGACGAGACGATGGTCGAGATCATCTCGTGCTGCCTGCGGCTCAACGGCAGATCCGGCGACAGCAACACCCCGAAGGTGGCGAAGGCGTGATGCAGCGCCTCCGGGATCAATGAATGGGACGCCACGATGCCGGACGTGCCGTCGTCGGTGGGATGCACCGGCGTGTCGTACTCCGCGGGATAAAGCGCGCGCTGTGCCTCGAGGGCGGCGAGCAGCCGTTCGTCCCCATCCGACGCGGAGACGGTCTTAATCCATGCCATGGGCTTCTCCTGACGGTCTTTGCTGTGTGGACTGTTTTCTGAATACGAGAAAGTACACCGGTATCCCAAGGACCGTCACGCCGACGCCGAGCAGGGCCTGCACGGGACTGTTGCCGAAGAGCAGCACGAGCAGGACCGCGGCGAGGATCAGGAACAGCACCGGGGTGACGGGATAGAAGGGGGTCCGGTAGGGAGGCGTCTCGGACGACCTGCGGCGTACCACGAACAGGCCCGCCACGGTGAGCGCGATGAACAGTACGGCCACGAAGATGAAGTAATCCAGGATCTGGCTGAAGGTCCCCAGCCACACCAGCAGCGAGGCCAGTCCGCCCTGGATGGCGATCGCACGGTAGGGCGTGCCGAAGGCGGGATGGACCGCGCCGGCGAAGCGGAGGAAGACCCCGTCCCTGGCCATGGCGAAATACACCCTCGGCGCCATGAGCAGCAGTCCGGTCAGGCTGCCGACGATGGACAAGATGACCACGGAGGAAAACAGGATGCCGCCGCTGCGTCCGAAGAGCACCTCGCCGGCCTGCGCCGCGAAGGTCTCGTCGCTGGTGACCTGGGATACGGGTACGAGGTACATGAAGACGGCGCTGGTGGTGATGTAGGTCAACGCGACGATGCCTACGGCCAGCAGCAGCGCCCGGGGCAGGATGCGCGCTGGGTCCTTGATTTCACCGGCCACCTTGTTCAGGTCCCACCAGCCGGCGAAGGCGAAGAAGGCGCCCACGATGCCGCCGGCGAGGGCGCCGAACAACGGGCCGGAATCCGCGGGCCGCGCCACGAAGGGCGTGAAGTTCGACCAGTCGCCGAGCCCCAGGCCGAACCCCAGGAGGGAGATGACCGCGAGCACCCCGACCTTGAACACGGTCAGCAGGACGATGATCCAGGCGCCGATGCGCACGCCGTAGATGTTGACGGCGGTGAGGACGGCCAGCACGACGATGGCCAGCAACTTCATCGCGACCGGGTCCATCGCGTAGATATGGCCCGCGTAGCTTGCCATACCGGTCGCCAGGGTCGCCGTGATGCCCGGATCCAGCACCATCAGGGACATCCATCCGTACAGAAAGGCCGTCGGCGTGCCGTAGGCCTCCCGGAGATATACGTATCCGCCGCCCGCGTGGGGATAACGGGAAGCCAGTTCCCCGAAACACAGCGAACCGCAGAGGGCCATCCCGGCCATCGTCAGCCAGATGACGAGCAGCAGCAGGGGCGATCCCAGCGACTTGGCCATCCCGGCGGGCACCAGGAAGATCCCCACGGCGATCATCCCGCTGATCACCATGGCCGTGGTCGGCCAGATACCCAGTTGTCGGCGCAGGTTACCCGTGGTCATGAACGCGTTTTCGTCTCACACCAGTTCGGGTTCGTTTTCGATCCGGCTCAGCCAGTAGTGGTTGTCGAACTGGTCGTCACCGGTCAGGAACCGCCAGAAGTGGATCCGGTTGACATGTTCGATGCGTTCTTCGTTCCCGTGCCACGGCTGGTTCGTGCTCAGGATATGGCTGACTTCCGGATCGTCGATGTCATCCGTGTTCCAGAGCCTTAGCTGCCGGACCGTGGGGTTGAGTCGCAGCTTGAACATGTACCGCATCTCGTCGGTGCGATTCGGCTGGGCGCAGTGCCACATGCCGTGATGGAGCACGATCACCGTCCCGGCCTTGCAGATCATCGGCACCTGGCCCACGAAGTTGTGGTACCGGGCGATGTCGGATTCGCTGATGCGTCGGTAGTGGCTTCCGGGAAGGATCAGCGTTCCTCCCATTTCCCTGGGCGTGTCGTGGGCGAAATACATGAACTGGATGTCGAAGTGCAGCCGCGTGTCTATGATCGCGTCCGCGTGCCAGTGCTGTCCGAAATGGTGGCCTGCCGCTACGGTGTGCACGGCGTGGTGGTCGTATAGCGGATCCGGTCCCACGAGGCTGTGGATGATGCCTTCGATCTCCGGCAGCCGGAAAACGCGTCCCACGGCCGCTTCCGGCCAGATGACGCTCAGCGGCAATCCCGCCTCTTCCCGGGGGATGGCCTGGTTGTCCATTTCGGCTTTCACGGACTGGTTGAGATCTTCGGGCACCAGTTCGTCGAAACGGAGATACCCCTCCGCGACGAACCGCGCCATTTGCTTGGAATTCAACAGATGGGTGCTGTCAGCCATCGACCACCTCCATTTTTTCGAGTATGTACTCGTACTTGAGATAGGACACCTGGTATTCCGTACCCGGATAGGCCGGATATTGCTGGGGAAACTGGACGACCCGCCAACCGTCCCGCATGGCGTCCACTACCGACGCGTAGGGGGGATTCGTAGCGCCGCCCGAGTCCGCGGCGTCCCCCGATGTGTGGCGTTCGTCGGCGGCCGAGGTGCCGTCGAATTCGGACCAGGCCACGACGCCGGCGTGAAGGTCGGGGGTCCGCAGGTAAAGCACCAGCAGTTTCTGGCGTGTTTCAGGCATTACGTTCCCTTTCCGGTGATGCGCGCTATCGTGTCGGTGGTCGACATGCCGTCCAGGACGGGCACTCTCTCCACGCGGCCGCCGTAGGATTCCACCACGTCCCAGCCCACCACTTCCTCGTGGCCGTAGTGACCTCCTTTGACCAGGACGTCCGGCTTGAGCAGGTTGAGCAGCGGGATGGGCGTTGGCTCGCCGAAAAGGACCACATGGTCCACGCAGGCCAGGGCGCCGAGCATGTAGGCCCGTTCCGTTTCGCCGTAGATCGGCCGGCCCTCGTCCTTGATCGCCCGGACGGACGCGTCGGTGTTTATGGCCACGATGAGCAGGTCGCCGAATGATCGCGCGGTCTGCAGGAGATGGACATGGCCCGGATGGAGCAGATCGAAGCAACCGTTCGTGAACACGACGGTGGCGCCATTCCGGCGCGCGCGCTCCACGACCGATGCAAGTTCATCGCGTTCGAGGAGTTTACCGCGGGTCTGCTGATCGGGCATAACCGGCCACAACGTACGTTTTGACGATTCTAGCGAGTTGTCCTTGATGTAACATCGGGAGAGCGGGGCGTGTCAACCTAAATAACCGGGGCAGGCGGTCGGACGGACGAGGTCAGGATCTCACGAACATCATGCCCGGCAACTGACGCACCGCGCCTTTCAGTTCGAGCGCCAGCAGGATGCCGAGCGCCTGGGAGGAAGTAAGGGAAAGGGCGGACGCCAGGTGGTCGATGTGTTTGGGATCCGAGGTTACCTGGCCGTACATGGATTGCTCCTCGGGCGGCAGTTCCAGGGCCGTGCCGGCCGGTTCCGGTTCCGACCGGATCGGCTCGAAACCCAGCCGGGGCGCCAGTTCGTCGATCACGTCGTCGACCCGCTGGATCAGCTTGGCCGTACCGTCCTTGATCAGCCGGTTCACCCCCTCGCTGCTCGCCGCGTTCAGCGGTCCGGGCACGGCAAAGACCTCGCGGCCCTGGTCCAGGGCGAAGCGCGCGGTGATCAGCGCTCCGCTGCGCTTGCCGGCCTCCACCACGATCGTTCCCAGCGTCGATCCGCTGATGATCCGGTTTCGCTGGGGGAAATGGACGGCGTCCGGGCCGGTTCCGAAGGGGTGCTCCGTCATCACGGCGCCATGTTCCCGGATGGTCGCCATCAGTTTTCGGTTCTCCGCGGGGTACGGCCGGTCGAGGCCCGAACCCAGTACTGCCACCGTGCGGCCGTTACCACGCAGTGCGGTCCGGTGGGCGAGCGTGTCCACACCCCGCGCCAGGCCGCTCACGACGGTGAACCCGTATGCGCTCAGTTCCGCGCTGAAGGACTCGGCCATCTTTCGGCCATAGGCGGAGGTAAACCGCGTACCCACGATGGCGATGGACTGTTCGTCCTCCGCTTTCCAGCCGCCGGAAACGAAGAGCAGGGGCGGCGGATCGTAGATCTCGCTAAGCCGCTCGGGATAGTCCCGGTCGCGGAAGGTGACGATGCGTGCGTCGTGCCGATCGAGCAGGCGCAGCTGGCGGTCGACGAAGGCCTGGTCCCGGTGGCCGCGCACCGCCCGGGCGATCTGCGGCCCCACCCCTTCGGTCCGGGCCAGTTCGTCCACGGAGGCGGACAGGGCCGCGGAGGGCGACCCGAACCGCCGCAACAGCGCGTGGAACCGCGACGCGCCCACGCCCGGTACGCGCGCGAGGGTCAGCCAGGATGCCAGGTCGGCCATAGACAAGTCCTCCATAGCCAGGTCCTCAAGGGACAGGCCATTCGGTGCAGTTGCGGGTTACGGGACTAACCGGGAACCCGTCGGCGGGTAACGCGTTCCGAATCCGACGCGATTCAATGTGATTAGTCGGGCGAGTCGGTTCCGATCTCGTGAAGAATCTGGCCGATTTCCCCGAGGAGGTCGGGGATGCCTTCTCCGGTGGCGGATGAGATCGCCAGCACGGGGTTGTTGCGCTGGCCCGCGTGCTTCGCGCGGTCGGGATCCACGACGAGGCCGTCCAGGGCGGAACGGTCCACGATCAGGTCCAGTTTGGAGAAGACGACCAGGGCGGGGCGGGAGAGGAGTACGGGATTGAACTGGCGGAGTTCGTTGACGAGCACTTGGTAGTCGTGCACGGGATCGGGCTGGCTTGCGTCGAGCAGGAAGACGAGGATCCGGGTCCGCTCGACGTGGCGGAGGAACTGGTGTCCGAGTCCCTTGCCCTCGTGGGCGCCCTCGATCAGGCCGGGGATGTCCGCGAGGACGAAGCGGTCGTAGTCTCCCAGCTTGACGATGCCCAGGTTGGGTTCTAGGGTGGTGAAGGGATAGTCGGCGATCTTGGGTCTCATGGCGGACAGACGCGACAGCAGTGTGGATTTGCCCGCGTTCGGATGACCAACCAGTCCCACGTCGGCGATCAGCTTCAGTTCGAGTTCCAGCAGGCGTTCCTCGCCCGGATGACCTTCCTCCCATCGCCGGGGCGCCCGGTTGGTGGACGTGGCGAAGGCCGAGTTGCCGCGGCCCCCATGGCCTCCCCGGGCGATGACCAGGGTCTGGTCATCGCCGACCATGTCGGAAATCACCGAGCCGGACTCCCGGTCCTTGACGATGGTACCGGGAGGGACGCCGATGACCAGGTCCGGGGCGTTCCGTCCGTGCATGTCCTTGCCCTGTCCGTGCGTGCCGTTCCGGGCACGGTACAGGTGCTGGAACTGGAAGTCGAGCAGCGTGCGCTTGCCCGGGTCGACCTGCAGGACGACATGGCCTCCGTCGCCGCCGTGTCCGCCGTCCGGCCCGCCCCGCGGCACGTTCTTCTCGCGGCGGAAGCTGCAGCAGCCGTTGCCGCCGCGTCCGGCCTTTACGTGGATTTTCGCGAAATCGACGAACATGAGGGATATCCGAAGAGCCGGCCGCCCGCGATCGCCAAAACGATCGCGCCGTACGAGGACTGCACAGTCACACGCCCCGCTCGATGTCGGCCGCGTTGACCTAGGCCTACATCCGCTCGATGATGGCGGTGCCGAATTCCGAGCACTTGACTTCCTGCGCGCCGTCCATCAGGCGGGCGAAATCGTACGTCACGATCCGGCCCCCGATGGCCTTTTCTATCCCCTGGATAATCAGGTCGGCCGCTTCGTCCCAACCAAGATAGCGCAGCATCAGTTCGCCGGAGAGGATGACGGAACCCGGGTTGACCTTGTCCTGGTTGGCGTATTTCGGCGCCGTGCCGTGGGTCGCTTCGAACACGGCGTGTCCGGTCTTGTAGTTGATGTTGCCGCCCGGCGCGATACCGATACCGCCCACCTGGGCGGCCAGGGCATCGGAAATGTAATCGCCGTTCAGATTCATGGTGGCGATGACGTCGAACTCGTCGGGACGGGTCAGGATCTGCTGCAGGAAGATGTCGGCGATGGCGTCCTTGACCAGGATCTTGCCCTCCGGGACGTCGCCCCCGCATTCGTCCCAGCTGACCAGCCGGTCCGGGTATTCCTCCTTCGCGAGTTCGTATCCCCATTTCTGGAAGGCGCCTTCCGTGAACTTCTGGATGTTGCCCTTGTGCACCAGGGTGACGCTCTTGCGGTTCCGCGCGATGGCGTACTCGACCGCCGCGCGGATCAACCGCTTGCTGCCGGTCTCGCTCACCGGCTTTATGGCGATGCCCGAATCGGACCGGATTTCCCACCCGAACTGTTTCCTGCAGAACGCGATCAGCCTGGCGGCCTCGTCGCTGTAGGCCTCCTGTTCCTTCCCGGCGTACACGTCCTCCGTATTCTCGCGGAAGATGACCATGTCCACCTTCTCGGGATGACGCACCGGACTGGGCACGCCGGTAAACCAGCGTACCGGCCGCAGGCATACGTACAGGTCGAGGATCTGGCGCAGCGCCACGTTCAGGCTGCGGATGCCGCCCCCCACGGGCGTGGTCAGGGGTCCCTTGATGCCCACCAGGTATTCCCGGAAACTGTCTACCGTTTCATCCGGCAGCCAGCTGTCCGTGAGATTGAAGGCTTTTTCTCCTGCCAGCACCTCGTGCCACATGATGCGCCGGCCTCCGCCATACGCCTTGTCTACGGCGGCGTCGAAAACGCGCTGTGCCGTCCTCCAGATATCCGGTCCCGTGCCGTCGCCTTCGATAAAAGGGATGACCGGTTGGTCCGGGACGTTGAGCACGCCCCGGTCATCGATGGTTATGTGCTTTCCACCAGCGGGTGGTTTTGCAGCCATGTCGCTTTCTTCCTCCTCCGTCGGGTTTATTTCATGTTAGATGAAAATCATGTGGAAGTCGTGTGGATGCTATATGCCCAGTTCGTCCAGGCTCTCCTGGTACACCGCGGCGGAAGCACGCAGCGCCGCCCGCTCGTCGTCCGATAGGTCCAGTTCGATCACTTCCTCGATGCCGTCGCTGCCCAGTTTCACGGGCACCCCCACGCAGACGTCCCGCAGTCCGTACTCGCCTTCCAGCATGACCGAGGCGGGCAGCACGCGGTTCTTGCCCTTCAGGACGGATTCCACCATCTGGACGACGGAGGCCGCCGGGGCGTAGTAAGCGCTGCCCGTCTTGAGGTAGTTAACGATCTCCGCGCCGCCGTCGCGGGTCCGCTGCACGATGCGGTCGATGGCTTCCCGGGACAGCAGCTCGGTGATGGGTATGCCGGAGACCGTGGTGTACCGCGGAATGGGGACCATGGTGTCGCCGTGCCCGCCGAGAATGATCGCCTGCGTGTCTTCCATGGATACGCCGAGTTCCATGGCGACGAAGGCGCGGTAACGGGCGCAGTCGAGCACACCGGCCTGTCCGTATACGCGCTTCCGCCCGTACCCCGATACCTTGAGGGCGACATAGGTCATGACGTCCAGCGGGTTGCTCACCATCAGGATCTGGGAATCCGGCGCGTACTTCACGATGTTTTCGGTTACGGACGTGATGATTTCCGCGTTCTTCTTAAGCAGATCGAGCCGGTCCATGCCCGGCTTGCGGGCCAGGCCGGCGGTGACCACCACGAGGGCCGCGCCGTCAAGGGCCGCGAAATCGTTGGAGCCTTCGATCGCCGAATCATAGCCCAGTACCGGTCCGGCTTCCATCATGTCCAGTCCCTTGCCCTGCGGGATACCGTCCACCACGTCGATCAGGGCGATATCGCCCAGTTCCTTCTGCGCGGCGTACAGCGCAGCGGTCGCCCCCACGTTTCCCGCACCGACCATGCCGATCTTTACCATTTGTTCCTCCATGTATGAACGATGTATCGAGTTTCCTGAGACTTTAGCGGGCCGGATCCATATCGATCAGCAGCGATGCGTCGATGGGATGGTAATGGTCCGCGGTTTCCATCAGGTCCCGCGCCGTGTTGTGCGGAAAGGAAAACACCTCCACGCGCGGGCCCAGTTCCTTGAGCAGCTGGATCAGCGACACGAAATCCCCGTCGCCGCTGGCCAGGATGACCACGTCGACCTTCTCGGCCATTCTGATCATGTCGATGGCCATCTCCATGTCCCAGTCGCCTTTCGCCGAACCGTCGCTGCGCCTGCGGAGGTCCTTCCGCTTCACCTCGTAGCTGAACTGTTCCAGCATGGTGACGAATCCGCTCTGGTCCACCTCCGGGGTCTGGATCACGTAGGCGTAGGCCCGTATCAGCCGGCGATCGCTCACGGCGGCCTGCATGAGCTTCTCGAAATCCACCCGCGCCGCCATGCCGTGCTGTTGCCGGGCGGCATACCACATGTTCTGCACGTCGATGAAGAGGGCGACCCTTTCAGATTCCGCGCCGCTTTCTTCGCTGAACTGTTCGATCCGCCGCTGCATCTCCCTGACGCGGTCTTCCAGGATCCGATTCCGTTTTTCCAGGTCCGCGCCGTACCGGCGGGCTTCGATCAAGGCCGGGTCGGTATCCTCCATCCGGCGCGCGTCCTCCTGCCCCTCGTTCAGAACGGGATCGTCCCGCAGGTAGGGGGACGCCGTCTCTTCCGATACGCCGGACCGGGGTTGAAAAGCCGGTATCCGGTTCAGGCGTTCTATGGCCGGCGCGTAAACCGCCTCCCGTTCGTCCAGCAACATGGCGAAGGTCATCCGTCCGCACTCCCGGGTATAGGCGTCGGTCCTGTCACTCAACAGGGAATTTATGCCTTCGGGGGACGACCTCCCGATCTGTTCGATCTCCCGTGAACTGGTCTGAACCAGGGTCCGGATGACCTGTGCGGCCGTGACTTCCCGCTCGAAGCAGTCCCCGGCGAGCTGCGCGGCGAGCGTATGCATCGCCGTAGTCGCCAGGTCCCGCCCGTCCCGGACCAGTCCGCAGATGTGCAGCAGCTTGACGATCAGTTGCCGGTCGAGGGCGAGTTCCAGGACTCGGGCAAGCCCCTTCTCGTCGATCCTGCTGAAAAGATGCCGGTAATCCGCAAGCGCGGTTTTCGAGTTTTCCATGGTTCCACCGTGCGTTCGACAGGTTGCCGCGGAGCTTCGCGGCCGGTCAACCCGCCAGGGACGACAACCCCTCCTCTACCCGGTCCATGCCCCTTTCGATCACGTCCAGGGTGGTTGCGTAGGAAAACCTCAGGCAGCCCTCGGACCCGAAGGCGGCGCCCGGCGCCGAAATCACCTGGTACGCCTCGAGCAGGTACATGGCCAGGTCCAGCGATCCTTCGATGGGGCTGCCGTCGGGCCGCCTGCGGCCCAGATACGCCGACAAGTCGGGAAACACGTAGAACGCGCCGCCGGGCCGGGCGCACGCCACGCCTTCCATGTTCCGCAGCCTTCCCATGATGTAGTTCCGCCGCCGGTCGAACGCCTTGATCATGGGGGGCAGGAAGTCCTCGGGGCCGATCAGCGCGGCGATGGCCGCGTGCTGGGTGATGGCGCTCGGATGCAAGACTGTCTGTCCCTGGAATTTCGAGACCAGATCCATCACCTCGGCGGGACCGGCGGCGTAACCCAGTCGCCATCCGGTCATGGCGTACGCCTTGGACAGTCCGTTGACCACCAGCGCCTGTTCCTTCATCCGCGGATGGAGGGCCGCGATGCTTATGTGGCGATGGCCGTCATACAGGATCTTCTCGTACAGTTCGTCCGTTATGACGTATATCCCCGCATCCATGACCACTTCGGCGATGGCGGCGAGTTCGTCCCTCGAGTACACCATGCCCGTGGGATTGGAGGGAGAGTTGAGCAGGAGCGCCCTGGTCTTCGGCGTAATCGCGGACCGCACCTGGCCGGCCGTCGCCTTGAAAGAAGCGTCCGGTCCCGTGTTCAGCACCACCGGAACGGCGCCCGCGAGTTTGACCATCTCGGGATAACTGACCCAGTAGGGCGCCGGGACGAGTACCTCGTCGCCTTCGTCGCAGATCACGTAGAGCAGGTTGTACAGGGCGTGCTTGCCGCCGGAGGTCGTCGCGATCTGGTTCGGCGCGTATTCGAGCCCGTTGTCCCTGGCCAGCTTGCGGCAGATCGCTTCCTTGAGGTCCAGGATGCCGGTCGCGGGCGTGTACCGGGTGAGGTTGTCCCGGATCGCCGCCATGCCGGCTTCCTTGATGTGGTCGGGCGTGGGGAAGTCCGGTTCGCCCACGGCGAAGTTGAAAACCTCGACGCCTTCGCGTTTCATCGCGATGGCCCGCTCGTTGAGTGCGGTGGTCGCGGAGGGTGCGATGCGATCCAGTTTTCGGGAAAGGGGACGAATAGCGGGCATGAGAAGGGGGCGGAGGGTGGAGTCGGGCAGTCCTTGAATAACCTGGGGTTCAGCCGATTGAGCCGCGTTTTTCCGACAGTGCCTTTAACACGGGAGGCGGGACCTGATGGCTTACGTCGCCACCGAACCGGAAGACTTCTTTGACGAGCGAAGAACTCACGTACACCGATGGTTCACCGGGAAAGAACGATACCGTGGTCACCGACGGGGCCAGGCGCCGGTTCATGAGCGCCATCTGGGATTCCGTTTCCAGGTCTCCCGCGGAACGAACGCCGCGGACGATCGCATGGGCGCCGAGCCTTCCGGCCAGTTCGACCGTCAGTCCGTCCGTCGACATCACCTCGACCCCCGTCCAGCCGTCCACTGCCTGCCGGAACAGGTCCACGCGTTCCTCCACCGAAAACATCGGGTGCTTTTCCATGTTGGTCGCAACGGCCACCACCACCCGGTCGAACACGGTCAGCGCCTGTCTCAGCACATCCAGATGTCCGTTGGTCACAGGATCGAAAGTACCGGGATACACCGCAACTTTCATCGCCGGGTTCTCGATGAAGGAGGTGGAAGATCGATGGGCAGGACTTCCGGACGGTTCACGGATGCCGCTGCAACGGGTTGATTGGACGAGGTGGGCTGAAAGAAAGACAGCGCCGTGTCACCGTACGTTCGGCTGCGCACCAGGTCGAGACCTTCGCAGGATTCCGGTTGATCGTCTCCGCGATGCTCCAGGACGAGCAGGCCGCCCGGAGCCAACACGTTCCGTTCGCCGACGGTCCGGACGATTTTCCGTACGACCGGATCGCCATAGGGCGGATCGGCGAGTATGATGTCCACCGCGCAGGCATGGTCGGCGAGGTGATCGAGACCCCGAACGGCGTCTGTCATCCAGATCCTGCCGCTTCCGCGAAACCCACAGAGGGCGAGATTGTCTTTTATCGAACGGGCGGCGCGCCGGTCGCGGTCGACGAACAGGCAGCAGCGCGCACCGCGGCTCAGCGCTTCAATGCCCAGGCTTCCCGTGCCGGCGCACAGGTCCAGCACTGTACCATCGACGATTCGTGCCGACAGGATGTCGAACAGCGATCCGCGTACGCGGCTGCCGGTGGGACGGATGTCGCCGGTTACGGACTTCAGCCGACGGCCCCTGGCGATTCCTGTGCCGATTCGCAGCATGATCCCCACCTCCGGCCATTACCGTTCGGACCACATCGAAAATAGATTTGCAGGGGGTGCATGTCAACAAAAAAGGCCGTTGGGAAACCTCGGTTTTCCGGCTGTTTGCGGGGATTTCCGGCACGCCGACCCATGGCTTCCGACCAAGCGCGTCCAGGCGCGACCTGCACCTGGGCACAGGGGCCATTCGGACGCCTCCGGGCGCGACCAGGCGCGTAGCCATTCACTCCAGCTTCACCAGGGGCCGCATACGGCCGAGTTTGGCGGGACCGATCCCCTTCACGTCGAGCAGCTGCTCGACCCGCTTAAAAGGTCCGGACCGTGTCCGATATTCGATGATCGCCTCCGCCAGTTTCGGACCGATCCCCGGCAGTTTCTGAAGTTCGGACGCAGGCGCGGTGTTTACCGGCACGAGCAGGTTGCCGTCGGCCGGTTGTCCCGCGTCCGGTTGTCCCGAGTCCGGTTGTCCCGAGTCCGCCCTGGTGGACGGGAGGCGTGCGTTCGAATCGTCCACGTCAGTCGTGGCGGATCCCGTCTCGATGCCTGCGTTCAGCCGTCCGTGGACCGGAGCCGGTCCCAGATCGGGCAGGAAATCCGAATCGTACTGTTTCACCAGCAGAATAACGGCGCCGGCCAGCATGCTTGCCGCGACGAAGATGACGGCCTGGATCTCCCCTTTTGTCATAGTCACCCTCGGAGCAAATCAGTTGAAGACGAACTCGGTCCACAGCCCGCCGCCTCGACGAAGCCGTTTCTGCTGGGTAATCACGTTCAGCGTGTTCGTCAGTTCAAGCGTCACGCCACCGCGGACGTACCTGCTGAAGCGGTAGTCCGTCGTAACCGAGAACCGGTTCTGATTCTGGCCGTTGTTGGCCTGGAAATCGCCGCCTAACCGAGAGATCAGCGTCCTGTTGGAGTTCCGGGTGAATTGCAGCCGGGCGTTGATGTCCCCGCTCGTTCTCCTCCCGAAGATCCGGATTCCGGGCCTGAGCCGGTAGTCTAAGGCGACGGTTACCGACCTGTTCTGTAGTTTCTGATCGGTCGCGTTCCGCCCGAACTGGGTCAGTCCGTCCGATGTAGTGAAATTGCCTCTCAGCACCAGGCCCGCGTTCAGGTCGAAGACGAAACCGAACAGTGGAGACAGGGTCGTCGTGGTCGTCCGGGTGATGGCGGATTCGCCGGGGTCCGAATCACCCGACGCGGCGCCCTGGGCGATCGCCAGGTCCTGTTGCTTCAGGTCGGTACTCTTGACGTTGCGTCTCGAGAAACCGCTGGACAATTCGATCCGACGAAACAGCCGGCCGAATTCACCCATGCTCCTGGGATTGGGACTCCAGCGCAGGTTCATTTCCGGCCACGTGTTGTTGCGCTGCTTCCGGTTCAGGTTCGTGGACCGGTTATGGGTCGACACCCATGTGGGCCTGACGGAAAAGGACGCCCCTAGGAAACTGATCCCCGTTCCGACGTTGAAGGTCGACCGGTTCGCTTCCGATTCCTGGTTGCGCTGAATGCCGGTAAACCCGCCGCCGGTCCCCAGGGTATCGAACGGTACGGAAAAATAGTCCGACAACCCCATGCGCTCCCGAAGGGTCGGGCGGGAGACCGCGTTGAAGAAGTTCTGATTGCGGCTGACCGTAAAATTGAGCGTGACCGGCGAGAGATTGCTCAAGACGGTGACAAACCGTTCTGCCACGTTACGCCTGAACCATCCGGAATCTCCCGGTTCCGAACTACTGGAAGTTCTACCGAAAACGTTCGATACCATCCTGGCCATGTTGACATTGGTACGCACGCCCTGCTGGTTGTTGAACGTGATGGTCCTCGCTTCCGGAGAAGCGCCGACAAGCTGAAGCTGTGGATTCCGGTTCTCCGCGTATGACGTGGTAAAGTTGTAGGAAGGCCTGAACCAGGTGGTGATTTCGGGCCGGTAATCAATGCCCAGGTTCTGGCGGAAGCTGGTTTCCGGTCCGAATTCCAGGCTGGTAAACGATACGGTGGAATCGGATTTCATGTCGTTGGAAACGGCAAGGTTGTAGTTCATTCTCAACGACCTGAAAGGTTCCATGATCGCTCTGATATTCCGATTCAGATACCGGGTGAAGCGTTCACTCCGGTCCGAAATGACCGAAGGGGTCTCACCGGGATCTCCGGCCTCGACGGTCCGCCCCGGCCTGTTGAGATAGATCCGCCTGTCGCGGTTTATCTCCGAGAACAACTCCAGTCGAACGGGGAGCGGGTTGAACGTCAGTCCTGAAATAAAATCCGGCAGCGGCATCCAGCCGAGAATCGGCCACTGGATCCTCGAACGCGGGGTCAGGTTGTACTGCAGCCGGGCCCGGTAGGCCCCGGAGGTATCGATCCTGGAAACGGAGTGCCGGTAATAGTTGGTCGACGTGTAGTCGAACCGGAGGCGTTCCAGGGTCCAGGCGACGAATGGATTCGAGGAACCGATACGCTTGGAGATTGAAGTCGAGAAGGACCGGTCGGTGTTCTCCGTGCGCTGCGCTTCGCGCTGTTCGCTGTTCAGCGGGACGATGTCTGAGCCGACCAGCAACCGGGGCAGCCTGAGATCGTTCCTCCAGCGGAGGCGCACCGGGACGGACAGCCCCCAGTCTTCCGGCAACATGTTTCCCAGGTTCAACAGGGAAGAGAAGTTCATCACGGTGGTCCTGCTCCCCGCTTCTTCACCGCCTATCCGGCGGAAGTGGCTGCCCACGCTTCTGACGGTCCCGAACAGCGAGAACACGTCGGCGAAATCGGCGTCTATTTTCAAGCGTCCGGCCAGGCCCCGGTCGCGCCTGACGTCACCGGCCCTCAGTTCGTCCAGCCAGAACTCGCCTCCCTCGAGTTCGGAATCGTAAGGATTGTAGATCCCGACCGTGATATGGCGAACCCGGGCCAGCGCGGGTGCTCCGAGTACCCTGTACTGCTTGTTCCCTTCCAGCTCGGCGATGGCCAGCGTGCTTCCCGTGCCCGGCGGTCCCTCCTTGAAACGCACGGGACGTCCCTTTCCGTCGCTCAATATGACCGTATAGGTAGTATCCGCCGTCGTCGCCGTCGCCCGCGCGGCTTCTGTTTCGCTTTTCAGGATCGTCAGGTCGTCGAAAACGACCCTGAGATGATTCGCATCGTCCCAGCCCGGGACCACGCGGGTCCTGTATTCGTAATAGTCGAATTCACCGCTGCCGAATCGTATAAAAAAGTCGGGCGACCGGCCGCCTTCGAATTGATCCGAACCGTGGATGTACAGTCTCAGGGTATTGTACAACGTATAGTCCTGGAAGGAGAATAGCGTACGGTAGGCCTGGGCGCTGTGGTGAGGCTGCAGGTTGGTATAGGTGAGGATCAGCGACTGCTCCTTGTTCTGCAGGCCGGTTACCCGATCGTACTCGATGATCGCGCCTGGTGGCGTTGTGTATTCCCCCGGGTTGTCGTAGGTGTTCTTCACGGCCACATCGAAAGTCTCCTCGTATTTCGCCAGCGTTTCGGCCGGTACAGGGAAACCGCTGGAATCGGTAATGGCTCCGTGAAAGTCTTCCTGCCACTGGTTGCCCACGATGTTGATGGAGGCGATGCGCGTTTTTACCGGTTCGTTGACCATCGTGATCCATAGCCGGACCGTTTCGATCTGGCGGAACCTCGGCATGCCCACCGAACCGTCGTAAGCCCGGTTTGACGTTGCGGAACCCCCCACCATCGATTCCGCACTGCCCTGTCCGCCCGCGTCACCCTCCCGCGGACCCGGGCCGAGCGGGTCGGCGCCGGACAGTCCGGTGTCCAGCGGAATGCGGTACAGGCGCCAGCTGTCCGGGTTCTTCCAGTTGGATCGCTCCCGGTCGCCGCCGGCTACGAACATCGTGTCTTCGTGGTCCGGACTCAGGTTCACGACGAATTTGAAGTAATCGTTTTGTACATCGAGGAATCCGGAGTAGTCGAGGTCTTCGGTATCGGGACGCCGGTTCTGGTCCGGATCGCTGGCATTGACTTCCGGTCCATTGATCCTGCTGTAGTCGACCTGGTCGACCGGCACGTTTCCGCCCCGCGTGCCTTCGAAGGCGAAGTTGTCCCCGTGCGGGTCCGGATTCGTCACCGGGTCGAAACCGGTCTCGTCCTCGTCCCGCAGGCCGTCCAGCCCGATGTCTTCTTCCGGTTCCAGGAGATTGTTTCCGAAACCGTCGCTTCGGTCATCTTCCGTATCCAGCCGTCCGTCGTCATTGACGTCCTCGCTGATCACGCCTAGGTCGATGTGCAGTTCGCCCCGGTCTCCATTCACCCACAACTCAATGAACCGGCTGCGCGTCTGGTCGACGTAGCTGCCGGACAGCGGATGCATCAGACCCGCCCAACGGTTCAGCACGTCATCCGGTCCCATGGGCTGCCCCGGCGCGTTGAAGGTAGAATCCGCGTGTATACCGCCCCAGCGCAGGTCGGGTTCCGTGGGATCGAATTCCATGATCAGCACGTGCTGCAGCTGGTCGCGGCCCGTGACCTCGCGCGTCGGATAGATCTGGCGGACGTCGACCTGCTCCAGGGGATTGTACCAGATCAACCGGCCCCGCTGGCCGTGCGTGTGCCGATCGGGCGGACTGGACGGCCGCCAGCCGCTGCGGCGCACGCCCAGGTCGGTTTCCTCCTTGCTGCCTTCGAAGTCGTCGATGAACCCGTCGCCCAGGATATTGGGATTGGGCACGCTCTGGGCCAGTTCGGCCTCGATGATCAGCGAGGACGCCTCGTCCCCGAGGTCCGCGGGGGAAATGAAGTCCATGAAAGAAGTCATAAAGTCCGGTTCGAATTCCAGGCGCGCATCGATGCCCCACATCATGTAGCGCCCGGTTTCGCGGCCGATCCGGGATTTCTGTTCCAGGGACTTGTCGGACCGGTACAGCAAGGTGCCCTTGATCCAGGACCGTTCGCTGAACTGGTATTCGCCCTGCAGCCCGAGCAGGGTGTTCGACACGGGCTTGAAGAACGGGGCGAACTGAAACTGGACGGTCACGTCGGCATCCGGGGTCAGGGCATCCTCATTCGTGAAACGGATCTGTCCGACCTCGTACAGAATGATGTAGTCCGTATCCCGCTGCAGTTGCTGGCCGTTCAACCGGACGATTTCACTCCCCTCGATGATGTTGGTCCGCCCGAGCGCATACTGGGACAACTGGTTCCGGTATTCGACCTCCAGGAAGTACTTGTGCAGCCTGCTATGTTCCCTGATGATCTGTTCGTTCGAAAGGTTGTAAATCCCGGGCGTTTCGTCGGGGAGGCCTTCGTCCTGCGTATCCGGGTAGGCCAGCTGTCCGGCGGAGTTCCGGGTCAGCATCGGCGCGAAGGGATACTGGTCGGGGAAGATCAGTTCGCCCCGTTCGAAATTGATCAGCGAGTAGTCGATATCGACGCGCCGGTCGGGCTCGGAGTGGGCGTCCACTCCCCGGCGGTCGAGCCCCAGCAGCTGGACGTAAGGCGTTCCGTTCTCGTCGATCTCGCTGTGTTCGCCTTCGGACTCGATTCGGTAGATCCTCAGGTCGAAGTTATTAGGATCGATATCCGTCTGGCCCAGGTAGTACACGTTGCGCCACTCGTACTGCCAGGTACCCCACTGGGAGGGATCGTCCTGCACATCGGGAGGGCTTTCCTGCTGCCGTTTGAGCAGGCGCAGCAGCGGGACGTCGCCGTCGAGCCGGCCGTACTTCCTGACTTCTCCGTCGAGACTCACCGTCTCATAGTACACCGCGAGCATGTCATCATCCTGAAGGGGCGTATTAAGCGCGATGTAGCCGAACTGTTCGTTTACGTAGAACTCGTCGGATTCCAGGAACCTGAATTTCCCTTCGATGAACTCACCTTCCTCGGAGCCCTGGATGAGTACACCCTCGGCGTCGTATACCGGAGGCTCCGGGAAGGCGCCGGCATTGACCAGCCTGGCCTGGTTGGTGAGGGTCACCTGCCCCGACACGTAGACCTGGATCAATCGGACCGAGTCCTCCGCCGCGATGTGGGAACCGTTTGCGTCCCTGCGCGAGAAGTTTCGGCGGTACCGTTCGTCGATGAAATAGTAGGTCCTGCGCCTGAAGTCGAGGTCCCTGATCGTCCGGCTTGAACCCTGCGAACCCGCCTGGAACGTGGCCGACTCGCCTTCCCCCTTCTCCTGGCTGGCGATCGCGGTCAGGTGGAAGCCGCCGAGTTGGCCCGTCGTCTTGATCCCGAACAGTCCGGTGTGCTGTTGCGTGTAGCCCGTGAACTCCGTGTTCTTCAGTTCGAGGGAAACGTTGCCCGCCTCGAAGCTTTTCAGGATGCCGTTTCCTTCCCGACCGTCGTCGAAGACATCCTGGTAGCGGATGGCGAGGTTGTTGTCGAGATCGGTGAACGCTTCGCTGTTCTGCTTGATGTTTACCTCGATCTTCTCGCCGATGTTCCCCGTCACGGTGAATTCCTGGTTTTGCTTCATGGACACGTTAGGCGTGCGGGAAAACCGGTTGGTCGCCGTGCTCGCACTGCCTTCGGTCCATTCGCTGGCCATGTCCATCTCGATGCGCTGGTTTCCGAGGATCCGGATTACGGGTGAGCCGCCGCCGAGAAAAGTAGGCAGGTTCACCGGCACATCAAGGGTCAGCAGGCCTTCCTGGCTGAGTCGCGTTTCGGTGTCGAAGACGTAGGACAGCACGGACGTCCGCCACAGCGTCCTGAATTGCGCAGCACTGCGCAGCCGGTAGTACTGGTCGAAGGAAAGAACCAGCGGAACGCGCCGGCCGAGCCCGCGTTCCCCGTCGATGTAGGCCAGGAGCTGGAGATCGGGATAGACGACGGTCCGTCCGCCGAAAAGCCACGGCGTGTCGGAGAGCGTACGCAGCGGTGATTTGCTTTGCCCGCGGGCGATTTCGTCAACCTCTTCGAACGTTACGAAGTGCAGCCGTGCGCTTTCGAGCCGGATCACAGGGCCTTCCCCCTGTGCCTGTGCGGCGAAGGTACACGCGGATATCAGCACGAGGCTGAGGAAAATCGTGAAATTGCGTTTCATAGATTAACGAAAATATACCTGGGAAGCGACGCTCGCAATACCTGTTGGTACGTCTGAAGGACGACCGAAGGATACCTGGCGTTCCATGACGGGAAGCCCGTTCCATGACGGGTAGCCCGCCGGCAAAAGACTTGACACGGCCCGCCGCCGGGATTAGCGTAACCTTGCACACCGCGTTCGCGTGGGCGCCATAGCACGAGCGCCGTCGGCCCCGATGCTGAAAACGAAATCTGGAGTTTGCTTCCCATGGAACAACAAGCCACCGAGTTGACCACGGGCGGATGGGTCTTTCTCATCATCGCATGGACCGTAATCACGGGCCTGACCGCCGCCTGTTTTTACCGGGTAAGGAAGTTGAAATAGGACCCGGCGGGATTCGCGGTTCCCCACCGTGATTCCCGGTTTATCGGCCGGCGCCCGGTTGCCCTTCACTTTACGTCAAAGATCAACACGGAACCCCCGGTGTCGATTCCTCGCATACACTCCGTTTTACGTCTTACAGCGACAGCGAGTCCTCCCGATCCTGAACAGGCGCCCCGCTTGACATTCGGGCGTTTTTACCTTATTCTGTAACGGTTTTCCCGACTACGGATGACGCCTGCAAAGGACGGCCATGCGGATCATCGTCAAATGTTTCGCAGGATGCAAGGACGCGGTAGGCGCGGCGTCGGTCGAGGTGGATCTCCCGGCGGGGACCACCGTTGGCGAGGCCTTTGCGGAGCTTGTCGATGCCTATCCCGCCCTGGCGAGCTACGACCGGAGCGTGATGCTGGCCGTGAACCGCGAATACGCCGATCGGCAGTCCGTGCTGGCTGACGGAGACGAACTGGCGTGCATTCCGCCCGTGAGCGGCGGCGGCGATGCGGATTATCCCTCGTGAGCGGCGGCCCGGTCCGATAGCGAGGGTGAAGTTCGTCGCCAGCGGCGATGAACGTCATAGTTGGCACGAATCCTCCCAAAGAGGCAGGTTCAAGCGCGTGTACAAGATCACGAGCGAATACATCAAGCCGGACGCTCTCTTCGAATGGTCCCTCAAGCCCCACCACGGAGCGGTGGTCACCTTCGCCGGTACCGTGCGGGACCACTCGGACGGCCGGAGGACCCTGCGCCTGGAATACGAGGCCTACGCCGAGATGGCCGAAGCCAAGATGCGGGAAGTGGGCGAGGAAATCCGCGAGAAATGGGGCATCGAAGACGTCGCCATGATCCATCGCGTCGGCACGCTCGAAATCGGGGAGATCAGCATCCTCATCTCCGTGGCGACCCCCCACCGTAAAAACGCATTCGAGGCCTGTTCCTACGCGATCGACCGCGTCAAGCAGATCGTGCCCGTCTGGAAGAAGGAGATCCGGGCAGACGGGGAGCGGGAATGGGTGGAACGCAATACCTGAAGACCGGTCCCTGTCATGATAAACCTGGACCACGGCGCGGCGCCACCGGTTGACCCCCGTGTCATCGAAGTGATGGAGCCCTGCCTCCGCGAATTCGCCGGGAATCCGTCGAGCCTTCACCGGGCCGGTGTGGAGGCACGTAACGCCCTGGAACAGGCGCGCGGCCGGGTATCGGGACTGATCGGCGCCGATCCCGGCGAGATCATATTCACGGCGAGCGGCACCGAAGCGGACAACCTGGCCGTCAAGGGGATTGCGCAGGCGAGCACGAAACGCGGGCGGCACCTGGTCGTTTCGAGTATCGAGCATCACGCCGTGCTGTATGCCGCGAGAGCCATGGAACGGCAGGGGTTCGCCATTACGGAGGTCCCTGCCGACGGGGACGGCGTCGTGCAGCCCGACCAGGTTGCGCGGGCCATGCGGGACGATACCGTCCTCGTTTCCGTCATGTGTGCCAACGATGAGACGGGCACGATCCAGCCCGTGCGCGAAATCGCCGAGATCGCCCGCCGGAACGGCGCGGTCATGCATACCGATGCCGTGGCCGCCGTGGGGCGCATGCCCGTCGACGTTCTCAATCTGAACGTGGATGCCCTGTCCCTTACCGCCAAATCCCTGAACGGTCCGCCAGGCGCCGGAGCCCTCTACGTGAAGGCCGGCACCCGTCTGCGTCCCCAGGTGGAAGGAGGCGTCCAGGAAGACGGCCGTCGAGGCGGACACGAGAACATCCCGGCGATCGTGGGTTTCGGCAGGGCGGCTGAGTTGGCGGCGGATGAATTGCCTGCCCGGATCGACCGATTGAAGCGGCTGGACGAATCGCTTTTACGCGGCCTGAGAGACCGCCTGCCGGATGCCGCCATCAACGGGCATTCCGATCTGCGCCTGCCGGGTCACCTCAACCTGTGGATACCGGAGGCCGACGGCGAATCCGCGGTCCTGATGCTCGACGCCCGGGGCGTCGCCGTTTCCGTCGGTTCCTCGTGCGCCGCCCACGCGGCCAAGCCGTCGCACGTGCTGCTGGCCCTGGGGCGGACGGCGGCCGAAGCCCGGTGCTCGCTGCTGATCACCGTAGGTCCGGACACCGAGGAATCCGAGGTCGGCGCGGCACTGGACGCGCTCTCTGAGGTCGTGGGAGAACTGCGCGCCATCGCCGGTGTGACGGCGTAGGAGGCTCGACGAACCGTGAACCAACCGGCCATGACCCTCGACACCTTCGGCCTGCTCTGTCCCGTGCCGATCATGAAGACCGCGTCGGCCATCCGGGAGATCGCCGTAGGGGAAGTGCTGGAAGTGCTGGCCGACGACCCCCAGATCCTGGAGGACATGCCGGCCTGGTGCGCGAGCAACGGGCACGCCCTGCTCGACACCATCGAGGAAGGCGAGGAATACAGGCTGTTCGTAAAGAAGGTAAAGTGATTGCCCTGGCGGGCCGTCGGATGTAGATTGCGCATCGAGATTCGACCATCGGATGGTTGCCCGTTTGACTATCGGTTGGATGCCCGTACGATCATCGGAAGGTTTACGGTTGGATTGAAGCGGTTGCGCAGCGCAGCGCCACCGATCAGGAGTAAAAGATGGCCCATGAAGTGACCATGCGGGACGTGGTGGACCGGTTGAAGCAGATCATGTACCCGGGATTCGACCGCGACATCGTCTCCTTCGGCCTCGTGAAGAACGTGCAGGCCTCCAACGGTCACGTGGCCTTCAGCCTGGCCTTTTCCACCCAGGACGAATCCACGCGGCGCCAGATCACCCTGACGGCCAAAGAAGCCGTGGAGCGCATGCCCGGGGTGCAGGACGTCCAGATCACCGGGCCGCCGCCGGGACAGTCGGCCACGGCCCAGGGACCAGCGGGCGGGCCGGCGGGACAGCAAGGACAGCCCGGGCAGCCCGGAAAGATCGAACTGCCGGGCGTCAAGACCATCGTGGCGGTGGCCAGCGGCAAGGGCGGCGTGGGAAAGTCCACGGTCTCGGTGAACCTGTCCGTGGCCATGGCCGACGCCGGTGCCAGCGTGGGCCTGCTCGACGCCGATATTTACGGTCCCAGCATCCCGACTATGATGGGCGTCAAGGACCAGCCCGGCGTGGTGGGGCAGAAGATCCTGCCCATGATCGCCCACGACATCAAGATGATGTCATTCGGATTCCTGATCCCGGAAGACCAGTCGGTCACCTGGCGGGGTCCCATGGTCCACCAGGCCGTGCAGCAGCTTTTGCGCGACGTCCTGTGGGGAGAACTGGACTGCCTCGTCATCGACATGCCCCCGGGCACGGGGGACGCGCACCTGACGCTGACCCAGTCCGTGCCGCTGACCGGCGGCCTGGTGGTGACGACGCCCCAGGACGTGGCCCTGATCGACGCGCGGCGCGGCGTGGCCATGTTCCAGCAGGTGAACGTGCCCATTCTCGGCATCGTCGAAAACATGAGCTATTTCAATTGTCCCCACTGCGGCGACCGTACGGATATCTTTACAACGGGCGGAGGAAAGCGGGCCAGCGAGGCGCTGGGCGTGCCCTTCGTCGGTTCATTGCCCATCGATCCGGCGGTCTGCCTGGCGGGCGACCAGGGTACCCCCATCGTCCGGAGGGAACCGGACTCGCAGCAGACCGAGGCCTTCCGCAGGGTGGCGGAAACGCTCCGGACATCGATCGGGGTATGAGGAGGCTCAAGCCATGTCCAAACCCGTGAAAGCAGTCGGATTGCTGTCCGGCGGACTGGACAGCACGATAGCGGCCGCCATGCTGATGCGGCAGGGCATCGAGATACAGGGACTCACGTTCTACACCGGCTTCTGCGTGGTGGAGCACAACCGCAGGTCCAAGACGCGGAAGCGCAAGAAACCGGTGCGCAACGAGGCCCTGCAGGCCGGCGCCAAGCTGGACCTGCCCGTCGAAATGATCGACATCTCCGGTCCGGACTACCTGAAAGTCCTGACCGATCCGAAATACGGTTACGGAAAAACCGTGAATCCATGTATCGACTGCCGCATCTTCATGTTCAGGCGGGCCCGCCAGTACATGGACGAGATCGGCGCCCAGTTCATGTTCACCGGCGAGGTCCTCGGCCAGCGGCCCATGTCCCAGCGCCGCCAGCCCATGAACGTCATCGACCGTGACGCTGAACTGGACGGCCTGTTGCTGCGGCCCCTTTCCGCGAAGCGCCTGCCACCCACCGTGCCGGAACAGGAGGGGTGGGTGGACCGCGAGAAACTGGGCGACATCCAGGGACGCTCCCGGCAGAAGCAGATGGAAATGGCCGAGGAGTACGGCATCGAGGACTATCCTTCACCCGCTGGGGGCTGCTGCTATCTGACCGATGCGAATTTCGGCCGGCGTATCCTCGACTTCTTCGAATATGAGGGCAAGGAAAACCTGACCATGGACGACGTGATGCTCCTCAAGATCGGTCGTCACTTCCGCGTCAAGTCCGACGTCAAGGTCGTGATGGGGCGGGAAGAAGGGGAAAACAAGTTCCTGGAGCGCTACACGCCGGGCCGGTGGAGACTGGAAACGAAGGACGTCACGGGTCCGACCACCCTGGTCGAAGGCCATCCCACCGACGATGACCTGCGTCAGATCGCGGGCATGACCGTGCGGTACGCGGGCTCGAAGGCGGATGCCGACACCCCGGTCACCTGCCGCTACGAAGATGCCGAACGCATACTCGAACCGTCCCCGGTCGAGGAGTCCGTGCTGGAGGCGTGGCGGATTTAGGGTATGATTGCAGATGCCCATGAAGAACCCACCACATCCCGGCAAAGTGGTGCGCATCTCATGCCTGGAGCCGCTCGGCTTCAGCTTGACCGATGGCGCGAAGGTACTGGGCGTCAGCCATCAGGCGCTATCGAATCTGGTGAAATGCCATTCACAGATTTCCGGCGACATGGCCGTTCGCCTTGCAAAGGCTTTCGGCTCGACCACGGAGACCTGGATTCGTCTGCAGGCGGCTTACGACGCTGCACATTCCGGTTACAAACCACATTGACCGATCTCCCCGTTATAGAACGCACATCCAACAATTCTGCCGAGGTCAACGCTTCCATCATCTGGCTGCATGGGCTGGGAGCGGACGGAAGCGATTTTGCGCCGATTGTTCCGGAACTGGGGCTGCCGGCGGCCTGCGCGGTCCGTTTCGTGTTTCCTTCAGCGCCTTCCATCCCGGTGACGATTAACCGGGGGATGGTGATGCCCGCATGGTACGATATCATGGAGTTGGGCGATTCCCGCCGTATCGACGAAGCCGGGTTGCGCGCTTCCGCCGGCAAGGTGCAGGCGTTGTTGCGACAGGAGATCGATCGGGGCGTGCCGAGTGAACGGATCCTGCTGGCGGGCTTCTCCCAGGGCGGCGCGGTATGTCTCGAGGCCGGGCTTTCATTCCAGGAACGGATCGGCGGCATCATTGCCCTGTCCACCTACTTTCCCACGGCCGCCAGCGTCGTCGCGCACCCAGCTCAGTCCAGGCTTCCCGTACTGGTCTGCCACGGATCAATGGACCCGATGCTGAATGAATCCCTGGGGCGCGCCGCCGCCAGATCCCTCAGGCGACTGGGCATGGAACCCGAATACCACGTGTATCCCATGGCCCACCAGGTGTGTCCAGAGGAAATCGTCCAGATCGGCCAATGGATCCGTACCGTACTGGGGACCTGAAGGGGAATGTTTTGGGGAGGCGCACCGGAAAGCCTCTGAGTTTAGTTCGCCGGTTCAAGCCCCCATCAAGCCCTCAGCAATCCCGCCGCGTTGTCATTCATGATCCCCACGGCCGCATCCTCTTGAAGATCGGTGAGTACCCGCGCCATGGCCGCCGCCGGCATGAACACCGGAGCGTGCGATCCGAAAAGCAGCTTGCCCCCAATTCCCGCGTCCACCAGCATCTTCACACTATCCACCCCATCCACCTGGGAAGTGTCTGCATACAGACCGGGCAATCCGCGTAATTCCTCCACGAAGCCCTTCAAAGTAGCCGCGCTTGCTCCGCCCATGACCAGTTTCAAATCGGGATGGCGCTTCGCCGCTTCCACCACGTCTCTTGCCGGTACGTCGGGAACCTGCGCCATCGGGTGATGTCGCCGCGGGTCGTCTATGCGGATCTGGACCATCACTACCAGGCTCGCCCGGCCCGCCTCTTCGAACAACTCATCCGCCCCAGCCAGGTCATATTTTCCATAACCCGGCAGCAGCTTGATCATGCGGACGGCGTGATGACCGGTAGCTTTCGACAACGCCGCAGGCCATGTGGGCAGCGTCGGATCGATGACCGGTACGGGGCCGATGTCGCCATACTTTTCTGCCGCTTCATAGACGACCGGGTTGCAGAGATGCGGGTTGGCACTCCAGGCGGCTCCAAGGGGAGCCATGAAAACCCGCTCCACGCCATATGCGCGTAACGAGGACCGTACCGAAGCGACGTCGTACGGCACGTTGACCAGGGCAGGCCACGGACCGGTCCAGGCACTGACGTCGATGATCATGATTCGCTCCGTGTTATTCGCCCAACTTCAATATACGCAATATGTTATCCCACAGAATCGCCCGTTTGTCGGCGTCCGGTATGCCCGCCCCAAGGACCTTGTTCATCGTGACGCCGAAGTGCCGGATAGGCGCGTCCGAGCCGTAGACGACCCGATGGGCGCCAAGCCTGCTGACGGCCACTTCGACCATGCCGCTTTCCGGATCGCCGCCCGAAGTATCCACCACGACGTTCGGCATGTCGGCGATCGCCTCGATGCCCCGGTAGCCCACCCCATTGAGATGGGCCATGATGATCCTCGCGCGGGGATGGCGGCGGGCGAGGTCGGTCACGTCGAAGGGCGTGGACTCGCCGGGCAGGTTACCGGTGGTCTTCAACCAGGCGTGCTGCAGCACCGGTACGTCCAACGACACGGCCGCTTCCATGATCGGGTCGAGCCCGGGGTCCGTTGCCCGGCGCGCTACCCACAGCTTGACCCCGGCCATGGCCTGGCCCCTTACGCACCGTTCGATCTCGGCGGCGGCCTCGTCCGGAAACGCGGGTGTGACATAGCAGAACGGCAGGATCGCGTCGGGTTGTGCGTCCCGCATCCGTAACACGTAGTCATTGGCCTGCCGGCACTGTTTGGGTGTGGGCTCATAGGGCGTGGTTTCATGCAGCGAAAACACGCACATCCGGGTCACGCCGGAACGGAGGGCGGTTGCGATCAACCTTTCCGCGTCCTCGACAGGCGAGGAAACCCCATAGGTGCCGAAGCAGTTCAGGGGATGTACGTGGATATCCAGCACCGGTCCACCGGGCAGAAGCTTCTGACGCAGGGAGGCGAGGGTCATGGCAATCGGGCAGTGAGGAGTATTGCGTGACGGGGCGTGGTGCCCGGAACAGCGCCGGGCACGGACGGGTCGTTACTACAGCCCGTAGACCGTTACAGCCGGTAGAAGGAGATGGCGTTGTCGTGGAACAGCTTGCGTCTTTCGGCGTCCGAAAGTCCGCTGGTCGCCCAGGACAGGGTATCCACCCAGCGCGGGTACTCCGTGGCCTGGAAGGCGACGGGCCAGTCCCCGCCGTACATGACCCGGTCTATGCCGAAACACGCAATCACGTGGTCGATGTAGGGCTTCAGATCCTCGGGCGTCCACCGCTCCATGTCCGCCTCGGTGACGAGCCCCGAAATCTTGCAGTAGACATTGGGCATCTCCGCCAGGGTCCTCAATTCGTTCTTCCACGGATCGAATACCTGGTTCTTGATGTCGGGCTTGCCGATATGATCCAGGATGAAGGAGACGTCGGGGCACTGCCGGACAAATTCGATCGCATTGGCCAGTTGCGGGTGGAAGATGCAGATATCGAAGGACAGCCCGTGGGACGGCAGAAGGCGGACCCCTTCGATGAAACCGGGCTGCAGGCAAAAGGCGGCGTCCTCGGACTGCAGCAGGCGGCGGATGCCCTTTACCAGGGGAATGGCGGCCAGGGTCTCGAGATCTTCGTCGACCGCCGCGCCCCGTTCGAGCGGCGCGTTGGCCACGATCCCGCGGATCCGGCCGTCCTGCCGGGCGAGACCGGATACCCATTCCGCTTCCTGGACGTGCTGGCCGGCGTCGCATTCGCATTGCACGAAGACCATCTGCTCCACCTGGACCGCTCCGCAGGCCTGCCGGTATTCTTCCAGCAGGTACCGCTGGTTCAGCAGGGGAATACCGTCCAGCCAGCTGTATCTCAGGTGATTCGGGTCCCAGAGATGTACGTGGGTATCGACAATGGGGAAATCCACCATGGCGTGATCCTCAAATACCTTTGGAAGAGACGCTTTGGGTACAGGCTGGATTCTTCCAGGCGTACCACGCTTTATCGGTATATCCGCTCTTGACTTCAACGTCAACTTCCATACGCAATGCGACGATCTCTTCGTCGTTTAAAACATCCATCAACGCGGTTTTGAGACGCTCGCCGACGTCCACGTCCAGAATCCGTCCTTTCTTCTTCGACATAACCCTTCCCTCATGGAATAAAAACCAACCGGTTCTTGATACTGTTGTCTTTGTAATAGATTTCGACCATTACTTCATCGTTGGAGTCAGGTGGTTTTCTTTCGTTCATATTATGATCTCCTTCATTTGAAAGCTATCAGCGCAATGGCAGGTAGTCAACGGATTTACACCCTCACCCTCGTCAGGCTGTGCAGCTGTGAACCAGCCTTGAGAAATCTGTGGGATCAAGCCACCTGTGGTTTCTTTTTTGTGCTTGAACTATCCCGCACCCCCGTGTACTATGCCGGTTCGACCGGATCCCGCAACTTCCCCCGTTTCCCCGACCAATAGTTCGTCTTCGCGTTGATTGGACTGTATACCTTAGACGGAAAAAAAACGCCAGTCCTCGGATCCCATTTCATGTCCGACGAAACCGCCACCGAAAACACCCGTCCACTCGGCCGCCTGTCGCCGCTGAAACTGGCCGCTGTGCCCACCTTCGCCGGCATGCTTAAGTACGTCGGTCCCGGCATCGTCTGGGCCGGACTGGCCCAGGGCAGCGGCGAGCTCATCTGGTGGCCCTACCTGACCGCCAAGTACGGCGCGGCCTTCATCGGCCTGCTCATCCCGGCCGCCCTGATGCAGTACTGGGTCAACGTGGAGATCGCCCGGTATACGATCATGACGGGAGAGACGGCCCTGACCGGCTTCAGCCGCATCGGGAAGTGGTACGTGTCGGCCATCTGGGTCGGGGTGTTCCTGGAGAACATCTGGTTCGGCGCCTACGCTTCGGCGGGCGGCGGCGCCCTGGCCGAGCTGACCGGATTCCCCTATGGATGGACGGTCCGGGGCCAGTCGCTCTTCTGGGCCTACCTGACCATCGGCATCTACCTGGTCGCCCTGTTCATGGGCCGGGTGGTCTACCTGATCGTGGAACGGCTCACCGTGGCCGTAGTCGTCATCACCATGGTGGGGATTGCCTTCGCCGTCTTCCAGCGGCCGGTTCTGGACGTGGCGGGCGAGTTCTTCGGCGTCCTGCTGACGCCCGGCTACCACAGGCCCGCCAACTGGGATCCCGCGGACCTGTCCACAGTGCTCACCGCCATCGTCTTCGCCGGCGCCGGCGGGTTCGGCCAGCTCTTCCTGTCCTACTGGATGCGGGATAAAGGCGTGGGTATGTCGGCCTACATCGGGCGCATAACCAGCCCCCTGCGGACCGCGCCGGAGGCCATATCGGCCACGGGGTACGCCTTCGAGGACACCGAGTCCAACCGTATAAACTTCCGGAAGTTCATGCGGTACCTGAAGCTCGAGTCGGGCCTCGGCGTCGCGCTGAACCTGGTGACGACCATCATCATGTGCTGGCTGGCGTGGGCCCTGCTGAAGCCGCAGGGCATCGTTCCCGAGGGCTGGGAAATCGCCGTGGTGCAGTCGGCCTTCTTCGAGGTCAGCTGGGGCGCCATCGGCAAGGTCGTGTTCCTGGTCGTCGCCGCGGCGTTCCTGTGCGATGCCTGGTTGCAGTCCACCGACGGCTTCGCCCGCATGCAGGCCGACTTCATCTACGCCAACGTGAAGCGGGCGAGGCGGTATCATTTCCGGACGCTGTATTACGGTTTCGTCGTGGTGTTCACCGTGCTGACGACGATCACGCTGCCCCTGGCGCAGCCCGGGGACCTGCTCATCATACGGGGCGTCATCGCCTTCATGGCCATGGGACTCTTCTGTCCCGGCCTGATCTACCTGAACTACGTCCTCGTCCCCCGGGCCTTCCCGTCGTGGGTCAAACCCCATCCCCTAACCCGGGTCATCATGGTCGCCATCACCGCGACCTACATCTCCATCGGGCTCTGGTACATCTTCGTGCGCCTGTCCTGAGCGTTACTCCACCGCCGGCGCCACGCGCGCCGTCCTTTCTTCGGCGATGCGCACCCCGGCCTCGATGATCTCCAGGGATTCGTCGATCTGGGCTTCGGTGATGGTGATCGGCGGCATGAAGCGCAGCACCTGGGAACCCGACAGCTCCATGAAGCGCCGGCTGAGCGGATCCTTATCGAGCATCCTGGGCACGATGGGCAGCCAGAGGCCGTTCTCGTAGCAGTACTCCGTCACCATGGCGGCGCCGTCGAAATTGGGCTCCCGGCTCTGCTTGTCCGTCACCAGCTCGAGCCCCAGACACAGCCCCAGTCCCCGGGCCTCGCCCACGATCTCGTAGGTATCCTCCATCACCTTGAGCCGGTCCATGAAGTAGTTGCCCACGACCCGGGCGTTTTCCACCAGGTTCTCGCGATCGACGATTTCGATGTTGGCCAGGCCGGTTTCGCAGAGGAGCGGATCCCCGGCATGGGACGAGAAAGGCATGAATCCCTTGGCCACCGCGGCGTCCGCGATTTCCGCGCTGGTCATCACGGCGCACAGGGGCACGGCGCCGCCGAGTCCCTTGGAGCAGGTCACGATGTCGGGCACGAAATCGAAGTGCTCGAAGGCGAACCACTTGCCCGTACGTCCAAAGCACGTCAGGGCCTCGTCCGCCACGGTCAGGATGTCCCGTTCCCGGCAGATTTCCACGATCCGCTGAATCCATTCTTTGGAAGGCACGATCTGCCCCGCCGCGCTCATGAGCGGTTCGAAGAAAAAGGCCGCGGGCCGTCCGGATGTGGACGAGTCGATCACGTTCTCCGCCGCGTCCGCGCATCCCAGGTTGCAGCAGGCTTCATCCCGGCAGAACTGGCAGCGGTACTCATAGGGCGTCGGAATGAACGAAGCGCCTGTGGGCATGGGCCCGTATCCCTCCCGCAGCATGCCTCCCCGGCCGGTGATGGACGCGCTGCCGTAGGACTGGCCGTGGTAGCCGCGCATGAGGGCGATCACCTCGAAGCGGTCCGTGTACTTCCGCACGAGGCGCAGGGCCATTTCGTTGGATTCGGATCCCGTGCAGGCGAAGAAGGACTTCTGCAGCGGGTCCGGCGCGATCTCGGCCATCTTCTTGGCCAGCAGCACTTCCGACGGCGCGATGAAAGTCGTGCCCACCTGGATGATCTTGTGGGCCTGGTCGCAGAGGGCCTTCACGTAATCCGGGTGGGAATGGCCCAGGGTCACGCACAACTGTCCAGACTGAAAATCGATGAACCGCCGGCCTTCCACGTCCCACATGTAGAGCCCGTCGCCGCGTTCGGGAACCAGCGGCGCGGTGCGCATCGGATGTCTCAGAAGGTACTGGTTGCCGAGTTCGAGCCAGCCCTTGTTCGTGGTGGGTAGCGACGCCATGTTCCGTCTCCTGGGGTTGCTGGATTGTGATGGTGACCAGCGTTTTTTTTAAGGGGGGAAAGGGTAAGGCCATGCTAAACCGGCACCACCGGCCTGTCAATACAATTCGCCGGCCCCGTTCGCCGTGCCGAACGCCGGTGCCGTTCGCCGGTGCCGCTGCGAGGCAAGCCAGATAGTTTTTGCCTTGTTGCGGGTCCGGTTTTATACTTTGAAACCATGAAAACTTATCGCGTAGGGATCATCGGACTGGGCCGCATGGGCAGCACGATCGACGACGAGGGCCATACGCCCCTGCCCTATTCCATCGCGGCGGCCTGCAGCGCGAGCGAACGGCTGGAGATCGCCGCCGGCTGCGACCCGCGCGCCGAGCGCAGGGAGGACTTTGCCAGGCGCTGGGGCGTCAACGCCCTGTACGAGGACTTCCGGGAGATGGTCAGGGAGGAGCGCCCGGATCTCGTCGCCGTATGCACCACCGCCTCGGGGCTGCAGAAACCGGCCCGGGAGGCGCCGGATGCTTCGTTCCGCGGAGACTCCCATGCCGAGCTGGCTGTCGCGCTGTCGGAAATGGGCGTGCCCATGCTCTACGTGGAGAAGGCCATGGCCAGTTCCATGGCGGCGGCCGACGACATCCGCGACGCCGTGTTGAAGCACGGAACGGTGTTCAACACGGGTGTGCTGCGCAGGTTCGACAACCGGTACGGCGTGGTGCGCGACGCGGTGCTTCGCGGCGACGTGGGCGAGCCCAGGACGGCCATTCACTACGCGCAGTCATCCCTGATGCACGGTCACATCCATTCCATCGACACGCTCTCCTGGCTGATCGGCGATCCCGCCATCCGTTCCGTTCGCGGCGAGATCGACCCCCGGGACTACGTCATAGAAGGCGATCACATCCCCTACGACCCGATCGCGACGTATGAACTGAATTTCGAGAACGGTGTCCGCGCATGGTCGATCCCCGCGGCGGGATGGGAGTACGAGATCATCGGGACCGAAGGGACCATCCGGTCGCTGAACAACGGGGCCGGTGCATCGTTGCGGCGGGCACCGCTCGATGGACGGGATGATCGAAAAGGCCGAAGCGCCTGGGAGGAGGTGCCGTTCGAATTCGTTACGCCGAAGAGCACGGTCGTTTCCTGCCTGGAAGATCTCGTTCGCGCTTACGAGACGGGCGATCAAAGCCTGGGGCACGTCGAGACCGCGCACCACATCACGGAAGCCTGCATCGCCGTCGCCGAAAGCCATCGCCGCGACGGCACCTGGGTGGATCTCCCGCTGGCCAACCGCGATCTGTATATCTGGCACGTCTGAATGCCTTGCCTGATCTGAGTTTACTCCTTTGGGGTAAGTTCGTTGGGTGGCGCGGCTGCGTTGAATCTCAAGTATCCCCTGACCTCCTCCACCTTAGTCTCCACCCGGTCCAACGCCACCCGCAAATCCTTGAATTCCGCTATGATTTCGGTCCTTAAGCTACTCATTTCGTTTCTCATTTCATTTCTCAGGCTACCTATTTCACTCCTTATATCAACCCTTAAGGTATTCAATGAAACGTGTAAATACGTTAACACTGAGATAAGGGTGATTATCGATGTAACGACCGCGCCGTGGCGCTGCCACCAACCTGACCCGGACATTCCATTCCCTCCTTAAAACAGTTCGCCATGTGTCCACGATGCCAGTGATTCCTGATTCTCATTGACGGCTTTTTGTTTCATTGCTTGTTACAAGGTCCGATATCGCGATCCGGATCGTTCGGATGTCTTCCTTGATGACTTCAAGCGTCGTTATGACGCCACTTTCAATTCCCTCCCTCTTCCCCATCCAAAGGCACAGTTTTCCTACAGCCCCGATAACAGCGATCAACAGTACGGCAGCAACCGTAGGCAACCACGAAGGTAACGATTCCAATTGAATGCCCTTTTTCAATTCTTTTGGTGTGTACCTGAATCTTTTATTGTGTACCTGGATATTGGATCACGAGATAAACAACCTCAGGAGGATCGCAACGGTCATGACCAACTGGCCGATCACCACCGTCTCGATCCGGGATAAGCGCTTGTCTATCTGTTCATTGATGCCTTCCAGGCGTCCGATCCGACCTTCGTTGTTTGTGCTTTCGGTTGACATGATCTCAATTCACTCCTTTGCAGCCGTCAGGCGTTCGAGTGGACCCATTACCATATCTTAATCATAGCGACCACCATCCCGGTGAAATTGATCAATCCCACCAGTGCGAGTGCCAGCACCCAGGTTTTAGTCGCCATCGTTTGCTCAATCACACTCAGCCTCGTAAGGATACCGTCCTGGTTTTCGGTACCATTAACGGCGTTTTCCAGCCGACCCACTGTATTTTCCAGCCTTCGCACGTCGTTTTGCAGTTGCCCCACGTCGTTTTGCAGTTGCCCTACGTCGTTTTGCAGTTGCCCCACATCGTTTTGCAGCCGATCCATTCCATGGCCCAGCTGATCGAGTTTCTGAACAACATACCATTCGAACGAACCAGGCTGCTCATGAAAGTCCGATTTATCAGGGGGCCGGTCTTTATCCAGGGGCATAGGTTCACTCCTTATGATTTGATGTGCCACGTCTGTAATCCCATCTGGCGAACATGATGCGGTAATGCTCTAAATGGATTAGACAGGAATCTTTTACTGAATCTCGAAGGAAAAACACTTTTTGGAAAGATGGGGTCCGAGCATACAGCCAGGCGCGACTCAAGACAGCGTTGATGGTCCTGAATCTGGTCGTTCGCTCCGGGGATGGCTGGACTCAACCTGCACCAACCGGTCTTCCTGCAGCACGTATCCGCTCAACTGCCCGCCATAGATACATCCCGAGTCCAGGCCGATCACGTAGGGGGAACGGTCTTCCCGGCGCTTGATCACGAGGCCGCCGGGCGCGTCGTGGCCGAATATAATCAGCTTGCCGGATGGATCGTACGCGTCGTGCCATCGGGGCCCCACGATGCCTTCCACGGGCGGCCATGTACGGATGACGAGGAACTCTTCCGTGGTCGTGCCGTGAAAGCCTTTTTCCGGATTGATGCCCGCGTGGACCAGCAGGAATTGAGGCTCGTCGATCCAGAGGGGAAGGGATTCCAGCCAGGGGATAAGGGCGTCGGCGCATGGGGCGAGGGCTTCCAGGGTCTTAAGGGTATCGCGGCTTCGCGTGGAAACCCTGGCGCCGGACAGGTGCCGGCGTAGCCGGTCCGCCAGCCGGTAGTCATGGTTGCCGAGGACCATCCTCGCGCCCGTATCCTGGATCAGCTTCCATACGTCGACGGGGTCGGGGCCCCTGCTGAAAGCATCGCCTGTCAGGTACAGGAGGTCCGTGTCCCGCTGGAATGCCAGCTTGGAAAGCAGTTGTTCGAATTCACGGGCGCAGCCGTGAATATCGCCGATGAACAGGGTTCGCAAGGGGATTCAGGACTCCGGGACGATCAGTATGCGGGTATGAACTGATGGCAAATGATGGTCCTCACTGTGTCTTTTGGAGGACACGGAGGATACGGACGACTGGTCGTCTCGTCATCCTGAATAATAGCCGCGCGGCTCGGGGAGGGTCAAGGGAATGAACTGCCCCAGGATCTGTATTAAACGATGATTACGTTTTCCTGGGTGGTCGATAACAGCCATTCTTCCGGGGATCGGCCCATTTGATTACCTTTACATAAATCGTTGAACGCAGAAAAGCCCCGTTTACCTCAACGGGGCTTTTCTTTTTTTCGGGACCGATCGCCCTTTTCAGTGGCCGGTGGCTCCTACTCAGGGCGAACGGGAAGGCGTTCTAAGGTGACTTGATACAAATGCCAGAACGAGTGTGTCCAGGGTGTCTCTTGCCACACCGTCCTGTCAGGACAATACCGGGAGCCACCCTTGAACTTGGTGAGTGCCCACTACCTTGGCAGGCATGACCACTCACCCTTCACAGGACTCTACCAGCACCCTGGCTACGGGCCCGGATTATCCCGAATTCCTTGCTACTCACGACCGACTATCCACAATTTTAATTGTGAACTCTATCTCTGCATCTTCTTCCGCACCCGGACCACTTACGGTTACCGTTATCGTGGCTTCGGTATCCAAGTTGCCGGACCGCAGTTCGCCAGGGGTTATCGTTATAGCGCTGACATTAAAAACCGCCAAGCCACTGTCTTCCGTTGTACTTACCGCAGTAGTCGATACGGCAGAGGAAGGAATTGCCACATCAGCAGGAGCATCGACGGGCGCTAAGAGCCCTAAAAAGCCTTCATTCGTGCCAGTTTTTATGGTCAATGTACGTGGAACTGCCACAGGATTACCATTCGACTCCAAAAGTCGTATCTCGACCTCGGAGTGAGCGGTATCCCACGTTCCCGAAGCGTAGCCGTCGGAGTCATCATCGTCCCCTACGACAGTGTATGTAAACGTGGAATTACTGACGCTAACAATACTCAACCGGCGATCGTTCTGAATTTCCGTCTCCTTGCCGATGACGTTAACGTTGAACGATTTCTCTATGCCCTCGTATGACACGGTGATGGTAGCATCGCCACGCGATTTGGCCGTTACTGTGGCCATGGCCTTGTAAGGGTTGGTTCCCTCATTAACTTTCACTTCGACAGAGGAATCGTCAGAACTCCAACCGAAATCACTTCCAGCCCGCATCATCACATCCGCAGAAGCCGCTAACATGAACGTAGCTCCCGGGGCATACGAATCATCAACTTCAAACTCATCGTCACCCATCATCAAAGTGATCTTCTTCGCTGCCTTGGTCACTGTGATGTTGATGTCAGCCGCTACTGCGTGACCGACCGCGGTAACTCTGAGCGTGGTCTCTCCCTCTTCCGCGGCCTCGACATCTGCTGACATGGTGTCATCACTGGGATCGAGTTCTACGGTATCTCTATCGTCTCCCTCTTCCCAATCAAACATGACATCAGAAACCATGGTTCCGTTTTGAGCGCGAGCTACCACGTGAACTGTTTTTTCCTCCTCCAATCGGAGGATTGCCATCTTCCCATCATCACCGATTCCATACGACATATAGTCTTCATCGTCTGGATCGTCAGCGCCTGCCTTAACTGCAGCAATTGCTATGTGATGAACTGCTGCCCCTGGATCCGGGGCGTCAGTACCTGCCGGACCTGCCGGACCTGCCGGACCTGCCGGACCTGCCGGACCTGCCGGA